>JAUHYX010000209.1 GCA_030426285.1 bacterium | reverse complement strand
AGCGAGCGCTAGCGAGTGTAACCCTGGGTAGGCAACCTCTCCCCCCTTTTCTTCCTCGTTCGTACCCGTCAGGGTATCATTTTCATAGCTCAGGGTGAGCGAGCGTGGTTTTCGTTACCCAGGGTTACGCTCGCAGGGCTCGCTCACCCTGGGCTACTACATTTCACCGCTGCGCGGTGATCCGTAAAATGATTCACACATTGAAACAAGCATTTTGTGTGTAGAGACGCGGCGTGCCGCGTCTTACGAATAATCGCACAACAACATTCAAATTCTCTGCGGGTGCCGGGGTACAACCTTATGGGAGACGGGGTACGCCCTTATGGGAGACGCGGCGCGCCGCGTCTCTACTGGCTACTTGAAAACACCAGATTTTGGTATGGCCCCGCGAATTGCCATTTTTCGATCAGATCTATCATACATCAACGTGGTTACTATGCATTCGGATGTGGCAAAGGCTAAACATACACTGACATTTACTGTGACAAAAGAAATGACAGCATGCTTGGACGGCGTTGAAATTCACCCCGTTCTTTCAACAGTCACAACAGCCTATTACATGGAGGTTGCTGCGCGTAAGGTCATAGAGCCGTTTTTTGAACCGGGTGAGAATGCAATTGGGGCTGGAATTACTATCGAACACAAGAGTATGGCAGCAATTGGGGCGAAGGTTACTTGTGTGGCGCGGACTACTGAATTTGACGGCAAACGCATTGTCTGCAACGTCGCAACATATCAGGGTGATGCCGTGCTAGCAGAAGGCGAAATGGTACAAATAGTACTTTCACAATCCCGCGTCAGCCGGCTCATTGAGGAAGCTCGCCAACGCATCGGATAGTTCTTCTTCCAAAAAGCCAAACACCGGGTTCTGTTCAAAACAACGGTTTGCTTGTTTTAGGGCCGAGTTCATGTCTTCCTTTGCCAGTCTCATGAGTTTCAAGGCATCTTGTTCGTGACAGTGGAATCGCTGCTCTGCATATTCTTTTGCGTCACCTTGTGTGATGAGAAAAGGCCAATCAGAGGCTTGTGCTAACATCAGTTCGCGCAGTACCTGCGCTGTCACACGCGCTGGAGCATTCTTAGCTTCTGACTGCACAAAAGCTCTAACGGCAATTTCAAGTTGATACAAACGCTGCCACAACCAATACGTTTGTTCATTCATCCATGTGTTGTGATTGCCTTGGTCTCCCCAGCTCGATTCATGAACATCACAGATGGATATAGCACTGTTGCAAGCATCTCCAAGTGGCTGAACCGTCAGCGACGTTTTGGCGATGTTGTCGACAACACGCTCCAGAAATGTTGGTCCTTCATGCCACCAATGTCCGAACAATTCAGCATCAAATGCCACTGTGAGTTCTGCCTCTCCGTGCTCTGACTGCAGTACTTGTGACAATGTTGACACCCAGTTATCTGCATGCACGCTCGCCGTGTGCTGAGCTTGAGTGGGACTGTATAGCTGCTTTTCATCAAGTGATGTAGCCTCGCCGGTAATTCGCCACTTTCGAATTCCTGAGCCTTCAGAACGCTTGTGAAACTCCAAATAGTTGAAATCACCTGGATACCCAAAAACTGAACTCCAAACTTGCCACGAAGCATTGCTGTGTCTGCCGTACACCAACAAGGAATGTTGATTATCTGCATGTACAATTCCAGGCCTGAGTGTGTTGGCTCTGTTGTATCCTTCGGAATGCAAAAGAGTGTCTTGCTCAACAACTGTTGCCAAAATTCCTTGCTCTTGCAATAACTGCAACACACCTTTTCGATATCTAGGAGTATTGAACCCGGTATCAGGCAACCAAGAACACCATGAGTAGTTTGGGCGTACGGCACATTCTGGCACCCATGCCGCAACCGGCACATCACCAAAAACATGTTGGTATTGCTGACGAGCACACCAATATTGCAAAGCAATTGAACCGTCGAGCCCCAACAGTGGTAAATATGCATGTGTAGCCGCACATGTCAGCACTTGAATGACTCCTTTTTTTCGCAACTCAACAAAGTGACTGAGTATTGTTGATGCAGACTCCAGCTGTTCCAAACGGCTCTGATAGAATTGTGCCCAATAGCGCTCTTGTTCGTCACAAGGCTCTTGCAAGGTCAGCAATTGTTGTTGGCAAAACTCTTTTACTACAGACAAGCATTCAGTATTCTGCAGTTGTTCACACAACACCGGTGTCAGAACTACACTACATGCCAACCGATGTTGTGGCAGTTGTTCCAATACTTTGATAAGAGGTAGATAGCAGTGAACCACAGCCTCACAGAGCCAGTGATTGCCGTGGGGCCATTTGCCATGTCCGAGTACGAATGGCAAGTGAGCATGCAGAACTATGTGTAGTTTCTTATGTTCCATAAACAACAACGGCACACCACATCAAGTGTAGTGTGCCGTTCTGTATTGCTGTCTCACAAATCAGTGAAACTGGGCACCGTCGTTGCCGCCAACTGGCATGTTGTTCGGCAATACTCCGCGGTCGATAACGATTTCTCCGTACTGACCTTCGAACTTCTGAACATTGTCGTTCAAAGCGTTCAACAGCAATTTTGCATGCTGTGGAGTCATGACAATTCGGCTCATCACTTTGGCCTTTGGAACGCCAGGCAAAATGCGTGTAAAGTCGAAAATAAACTCTGCTGGAGAGTGAGAAATAATTGCGAGGTTTGAGTAAGTACCTTCGGCTTCTTTCTCGCCCAATTCAACATTGATTTGTTGTGGTTGTTGTTTCTTGTCTTCTGACATGTAAATGTCCTCTGTTGTTAAATACGTGTATCTGCGACACACACGTTATCGTAATGAATCTGATTTCTTATATGCTTCTGTTGATTTTTCGGGCATATTCATCTTGGCATACATTGTACCCAATGTGTTGTAATACCCGGCTTTACTTGAATTGCCCGCTTTGTTTTCTAGAGACTCAGCAGTTTTCAAAAATGCTTCGGCCTTTTCGCTCTCGTCGAGGATAAGTGCAATATCAAACAGTGATTTTAGCGCGATATACTCCGAAGCGTTTTCGCCCAATGCGCGGTATGCTTCGTAGTATTCTGCTGCTTTGCGTAGGTCTGGAAAATATCGTTCAACCTTGAGCTTGTACGTTCTATCGGCAAACTTCTTTTCTTGCTCTTCCTTTTGCTTCACACTTGCGATATTCTGGTATGCTGCTGCCATGTTGTACAGGGCAATCTCGTTCTTAGGATCAGCCTTAATAGCCCGTTCATACCATGTGATGGCTTCTTCATATCGGTCGTTGTTGGCGAGAACCGTTCCGTATTGCAGCAAGTAGGCAGACGACTCAGGGAATTTCTCGACCATTACTTTGTATTGTGCGAGTAGCGCTTCGGTATCACCTGATTCTTGTACTAAGCGAGTTTGCAAACGCATAACCTCTTCATTGCCTGGCTCAAGCATGAGCGCCTGCGACAACAATGTTCCGGCGCGATCCCAGTTTTTGGCATTGAGTTCGTAGTGCGCCAACACCGACAGAGTACGGTTGTACAAAGGCGCTGCGCGAAAGCGATCTTCTTTTAGCCAATGTGTAGGAACATCAACGCGTACTCCATCGAGCACAAGTGCTGTTCCATTTTCACCGAGATACACAACATACACGTCGTTGCCGTCAATTGAATGCAAATCAACATGTGTGCTATCGGCGCCGAGTTTGCCTCCAATACTCTCTGTTGGTTGTCCCAACAATTGCGTTACCTGCGTGCGCGGCATACGCATGGTGAGTTCGCTCTCAATCATGAAGTCGATTGCGCCGGCATTGCCTTTCACATATGCATCAAATGCACCTTTTGCACCTTTTGAATCGCCAAGAACATCGTGCGTAAATGCGATAATGCGGTAAGGTGATGGATCCTGTGGCTTCAATGAAATTGCGCGCTCGAGATTTTCAATCGCTGCTTGTGCAGAGTCTTTCTGCATTTGCCCAGAAGCTTTTGAAGCTGCCGTGTACTTTGAGATGCCGCGATTGTAATAGTCAGTCCAAATCTTAAACATCACCTGCGAGAGTTCGCGTTTGCGATCTGGTTCGATAGCGAGTTTTTCAGCTTTTGCTGCCGCGTTGACCATCGCATCAAAGTTGCCGAGTTCATTTTCTACTGTAACCAAGTAGTACCAGGCTTCTGCATTATCTGGATTCTCTTTGAGCGCAGCTTCAAAATATGCTTTTGACTGCGTCCAATTTTCTTTTTCCATTTCTTTTCGACCGTTCAGAATCTGGCTCGATGAACAGCTTGATCCTTGTAGGAGCAATCCTACTATCAACAGCGAACAAACAATGCGAAACAGAGATTTCACGTGACAACTCCGGTATATTGTGTTTGAACTAAGCAGCTCGCAATTTACAAAAGAATAGCGGACTTGCAGGCTTCTAGCCCCGAGTCTTGCGTTTTGCTTTTTTGCCATCTGAGCGCAGAGCGGCAGCACCGGTGACAAAACTGAGGTCTTTCTCCAGTGATTGTTGAGCTTTTGTATGCCCTATCCAAGCAATCATGGCCGCATTGTCGGTACAGTATTCGAGTGAGGGAAACACAACTCGTACGTTTTTGCGCTCAGCAGCTTCATGAAAAAATGACCGCACGCGACTGTTGGCGCTCACGCCTCCTGACACAGCAATCGTACGCACACCGCGTTTTTTAGCGGCTTTCATTGTTTTTACGACGAGTACCTCAGCGATTGCTTCCATCACAGAAGCACAAATATCGGGTAAGTCCTGCTCCGGCACCCCTTGTGGATAGTGTTCGGCGAGAAACACGCGCACTGCGGTTTTGAGTCCAGAAAACGAGAAATCGAGATTTCTGTCGCGTATCATGCCACGCGGAAATGAAAACGCCTGTGGATTGCCCTTCTGCCCCAATGTATCGATCACAATTCCACCCGGATATCCCAAGCCCAGCATTTTGGCAACTTTGTCAAATGCTTCACCAGCTGCGTCATCCCTTGTGTTGCCGACAACCTCATATGCATCGGTACTTTCAACATGGAACAACGATGTGTGGCCTCCACTCACAACAAGTGCAATCATAGGCAATGTAATGTCGTCGAACTCCAAAAATGGCGAGTACAAGTGCCCTTCGATGTGGTTGACAGGTATGGCGGGTATGTTGTGTGAAAGAGCTAGCCCTTTGGCAAAGTTTGAACCAACAATGAGAGATCCGTGCAAGCCTGGATGTGTGGTAACGGCTACTGCATCCACGTTGGACATCTTACAGTTGGCTTCTTCTAAGGCGGTGCGAACGACTCGAGATATATGTTCAACATGCGCCCGCGAGGCCATTTCAGGAATAATGCCGCCAAACTTGCTGTGTACCGTCTGACTCGACACGATATTCGACAGCAAACCTTGGTCGGTATACACGGCTGCCGAGGTTTCGTCACAAGAAGATTCAATGCCAAGCACTGTCACGATGCTAACTCTTGCTCCACTGTGAGTCGCAATATGTTGAGAGCAGCAGCAACGGCACGCTTCCGGTTCTGATGTCGATCGCGGCCCAAATTCAGTAGTTTTTCTGCTTGGTATCCATTGGGCCCATGTATACCTATCCACACGGTGCCAACGGGTTTAGAAGCAGTGCCTCCACCCGGTCCTGCAATTCCGGTTATACTGATACCGATGTCGGCTTGCAGACGTTCGCGAATCCCGGCAGCAAGTTCACGTGCAGTTTCGCGGCTAACGGCTCCATGTTCAAATAATGTGTCTTTACTCACACCACACAAGGTGACTTTAGATTCATTGCTGTACACGCACGCTCCGCCGTTGTACCACTTAGAACTGCCATGCGTTTCCGTTAAGGCAGCGCCAAGCATTCCGCTGGTACAGGACTCGGCCGTAGCAACAGTCAGACCAAATTTTTGCAACAGAGAACCAACCGCACCATGCAGAGTGTCCTCACGCACACCAAATACCCATTTCCCGGCTCGTTCTAACAATATGTTTTCTGCATTTACGAGCTGTTCATGCGCGATCGCTGGGGACTCAGAAATACTCGTCAGTCGAATACGTACACCAGTTAGGTTTGGCAAGTACGCGATTGTCACGCCATCTGGAAAATCGTCATTGTCCCCTACGATCTGACTGAGATCACTTTCGCC
>JAUHYX010000357.1 GCA_030426285.1 bacterium | reverse complement strand
GCGACGAAACAGCTACGTAGTTGCATACTTTCGTCCTTGGAATTTTCAGTTGTTCGTTCATGCAGACCACCCGTAGGTCTGGACTAGCAATTTGTCAACGATCGAATGGAAGCGAATGAGGACAGTATACCGCAAGCGCGCGTATCCTCATCACAAAATCTTTGTATTCAACAAACGAGGGGCGCATGTGTGCTATTGGGAAGGACGATCGATGCGTGCGCGCACGCGGCGGCAGCAGCGCGCCCGCAAATCTCTCCAGGCTAGCAATTCTACTCACATTTCACACGTCATGCTCAAACTAGTCCATTCGTCGATGGAATCAGATGGTATGCAGTAATCGCGCCCAACCGATAAAACGCAAAACACGTATTCGCTCGTACGATCAAGCGCGGAAATGAGTATTTGGTCTCACTTTACTTGTGCGTCGCTGTTCTGTGTTGGCACAGTCTCGCCGGCGGATTGTTCGTTCAGAGTTCACATTGTTCTCTCATTCTCCAGCGAGTAAGTCAGCAACAAATGCACGACTTGATAACAAGTGAAAGATTGATGAACGATGCATCATGCGCAACACAATCAGAATTGAAAAAGCAAAACGTGACATTGAATTGGAGAAGTGGCGCCGTAAGCAAGGAACAATGATGACGGTCGGCGCTTGTTGCACTGTTCACATAAAGACGATTGACCACGCGACCACGTTCCTGGTGGACACCAGTGGCAACTACTATCGCGTTGAAATTGACCAGGCCGGCAACCTTGTGATGGCATGCGCATCGTGACCCTCGATGATGCTGTTGAAGCACCACACAAACACACCAACCTAGATGCAGAATATTCACGAGTGCAGCTAGACGCAAGTCCCGCTACACACTCTCCATGAGTGCTTATGTACGACAGAGATTCTTGCTGTAAAATAGGAGCACCACAGAGACCTGAGCCTTGCAGAGCTTCGATTACAAGGTTACCGTCAATCCCAAGTGGGTGCCCAATGCAGGCAAGACCGGACCTTTCGCAAGCATATCCACAACTCTCATTTGTGCGCGCTAAGACAAGTTGCGGTGGAGAGACCATTCTCAGTTCACAGTTCGCCACTCTGAATGATATAAGGACAAGAAATGAAAGAAGGCACAAAGTGAGGTGAAAGCGGAAGCGGCAAAGTGGTTCCGTCATTCTTGTTGGTGCGCCCCAAACACGCGAAGCCGAGTCGTACCACGCGATTGCAGAATACAATGTTCGTACCGGTTTGACGCAGGTCGGGCAACGAATGCGGACAATCAATTCACATGCTTGCATATGGTGCTG
>JAUHYX010000208.1 GCA_030426285.1 bacterium | reverse complement strand
CAACCGCATTAAAGACGCTATGATTGCGGCGTATTCGAATGGTGTTCGCGTGCGGATTATAACCGATGATCACAAACAGACTGACAATGGTTCAGATATCCACGAACTCGAGTCAATTGGAATTGAAATTCGCACCGATAAAGTGCACGGACATATGCACAACAAGTATGCAATTTTCGACAGAAGAATGTTGCTCACAGGGTCGTACAATTGGACGCGAGGTGCGGAGACCTCCAACTACGAAAACCTAGTGCAGTTGTACGACAAGGACATTCTAACGCGCTACAGAAACAATTTCAAAAGGTTGTGGGAGAGATTTGAGTGAATATCCGAAGTGTCTGTTTAAAAGCCATAGTGATAGTTCTCATGTTCACTAGTTGTGTGTATATGAGTGTTGCGCAGCGAGAATCAACCTCGTTCTCGCTTGGCTTGTCCATCTCAGAGTCCGAAGCATTGAGATCAATGACTGAACGAGATGCTTCAGCAAACGAGATACTGTCAGCGCTGCTAACATTGAAGTGCGATAGTATTGTGACCTCACAGGCGCTGTCTCCTCTTTCACCAGCCTATATTTTGTTTGCCGATGGCACAACTCGTAGAGACGCTCATGTCGTGTATGAGGTGAGCAACAATACTGTTGTGCAAACAGTGGATTCTGCTCGAGTTGTACTTGTGTTGGTGTTAGAACGAGGAGAGGCCCAGCGCGGTTTGCACAAGTTTGAAGCTGGTGAACGCCGCTCAGTTGTTCTCACTGATTTGTACTTTGGCAATGCAAGACCTGAGTTCTTTCTCACTGAATTTGGCAATGCAAACAGCGGTTTAGTGTTGAGAGCGTATGTACATCGAACAACCACAGCCGGACAGGTGAATTTTGAATTTGAACCTGGGGAGTATTCAGGAGAGTCGAAGAAGTTTTTGTCGTTGGGCGTATCTCCAGCATTGGTGAGTCAACCCGAAAGCAGTTTTGTTGTGTCAGATTCTGCCGCCGCTCTCGATCCAGACGCTCCACACGAAATTGCAACATATGGCCGTGCCGTATTGAGTCTGCACATGCCAAGAGGTCGCGTGTACTACGCACGCCCTTTCTGGGAAAAGCCGCCTTGGGAGTGGTACAAGCATTTGTCTATCGAAAGTGGCATTGGATTTCTCTTCTCCGATGTCTATTTCGGCGGATCGTTCAATGTGTTTAAGACAGTCGAAATATCTGTTGGTACGGCCATCATTGACAGACCAAATTCTACAGATGAACGCAGACTAAAGAGCATAGGCCTAGAACACCTCACCAATACATTGCCTGAAATCCGACAAAAAAATCTGTTTGTTGGCATCACCATGCCGATATGGATGTTATGAATGTGCGCTGGCAGTCATGCAGCAATGCAATACAGTCTTTGACTTTGCGTAAGTTTGTACAGATACACTACAAACAACAGACGCAGGAGCAGCGCTATGGATGAGAAGAAGATTATCTTCTCGATGGTAGGAGTTGGCAAAGTTCACAAACCCAATAAACAAGTACTGAAAGATATTTACCTTTCTTTCTATTATGGTGCCAAAATTGGCGTGTTGGGTCTGAACGGTGCCGGTAAGAGTACACTACTCAAGATTATTGCTGGTTTAGACAAAAATTACATCGGGGAAATCACACACCAAAAAGATGTGACTTTTGGCTACTTGTCTCAAGAACCAGAACTCGATGAGTCGAAAACTGTGCGCGAGATTGTAGAAGAAGGCGTTCAAGAAACCGTCGACCTCGTCAAAGAATATGAAGCCGTAAATGCTGCGTTTGCAGAGCCTGATGCAGATTTTGATGCCCTGATGGACAAACAAGCTAAGCTGCAAGAAAAGATCGACGCCTTGGAAGCGTGGGACTTGGACAGCAAGCTCGAAATGGCAATGGAAGCCCTGCGTTGTCCTGAAGGGTCAACTTCTGTCTCAGTGTTGTCAGGTGGTGAAAGAAGACGCGTTGCACTCGTGCGATTACTGCTGAAAGAACCTCATGTATTGTTGCTCGACGAACCTACAAACCACCTCGATGCTGAGTCGGTTGCCTGGCTCGAACAACACCTGGCGCGGTACAAAGGAACGGTTATTGCAGTAACGCACGACCGTTATTTTCTCGACAATGTTGCTGGTTGGATTCTCGAACTCGACCGCGGTGAAGGTATCCCATTTGAGGGCAACTACACGTCTTGGTTGGAGCAAAAGTCGAAGCGCTTGCAACAAGAAGAAAAACAAGCCTCGAAAAAACAGAAGGTTCTTGAGCAAGAACTCGAGTGGGTGCGTCAAAGCCCTAAGGGAAGGCATGCTAAAAGCAAAGCCCGTATCTCGGCGTATGAAAAGATGTATGAAGAACAATCAAAAGCTCGCGACGAGGAAATTGAAATTTTCATTCCGCCGGGACCGCGCTTGGGTAATGTTGTGATTAATGCGGATCATGTTGCCAAAGGGTTTGAAGATAGATTGTTGTACGATGACCTCAATTTTAATTTGCCACCCGGTGGCATTGTTGGCGTTATTGGTCCAAACGGTGCTGGTAAAACAACTCTTTTTCGCATGATTACCGGTGAAGAACAACCCGACTCGGGCGTCATTTCCATTGGTGATACTGTGAAACTAGGATACATTGATCAGAAACGCCCACTCGATCCGAACAAGACTATTTGGGAGGAGATTTCTGGTGGAAACGATATGATTCAACTTGGCAACAGGGAAATCAATTCACGCGCCTATGTGGGTAAATTCAATTTCTCGGGGTCAGACCAACAAAAGCATGTCGGAGTGTTGTCTGGTGGAGAACGCAACCGAGTTCACTTGGCAAAAATGTTGAAGGAAGGTGCCAATGTGCTACTTCTCGACGAACCGACGAATGATCTCGACGTCAACACATTACGAGCCCTCGAAGAAGCACTCCACGAGTTCGCCGGATGTGCTGTTGTGATTTCGCACGACAGATGGTTCTTGGACCGCGTAGCTACACATATCTTGGCTTTTGAGGGCGATTCAGAAGTTGTGTGGTACGATGGTTCGTATTCGATGTATGAAAAATACCGCAAAGAGCAGTTGGGTAAAACCGATCAGCCTCACCGCATTAAGTACAAGAAACTAACTCGATAGTTGTTTTTCGCCAAGTTCGGACCAGCGTTCGAACTTGGCGTTTAACTCTTGCTGCTTTTCAACCAAATTCTGTCCAATCATCTGCACCTTCTCGTAGTTTTCCCCTTCATCTTGCATTTGCTGTTCCAATTCTTGAATCTCAACTTCGAGAGACTCAATTTCACCTTCGAGCCCTTCAAATTCCTTTTGCTCTTTGTAGCTCAAACCTGATTTAGAAGACGATTTTGGTTTCGCTTTTTTTTGCGTTTCAGGCTGTGGGCTCGCCTCCTTTGGCATGGATGCAACTTTCTGCTCTTTCTTTTCGAGATAGTGGGAGTAGTTACCCGGATATTCTTTGATATGGGTTTTCTCGAATGCAAAGATCGTATTCACTGTTTTGTCTAAAAACGATCTGTCGTGGCTAACGGTGACAAGGCAACCCTTGAAGTGTTGCAAATACTCCTCCAACACGCTCAGCGTTGGCAAGTCCAAGTCATTTGTTGGTTCATCGAGCAGCAGGACATTGGGGTTCCGCATGAGGATTCTCAAGAGAGCCAGTCTTCGCTTTTCGCCGCCGCTCAAATTGCCAACTTTGTCTTTTTGTCGTTTGCGCGGAAACAAGAATCTATCTAGTAACTCGGGTGCGGAAATGTATCGGTCGCGGCCTTCTCCTGTGTCGATATACTCAGCAATTTCCCGCACAGCACCGAGGACAGATAGAGAACTGTCGAGGTCTTCAATTTCCTGTGAAAAGTATCCGATTTGTACCGTTTGACCATGGCGAATCCAACCATCATCCGGTTTGCGATGTCCGGCGAGGATTCTCAGCAATGTTGACTTACCAGATCCGTTCGGCCCGATAATACCGATTCTATCCGTGCGTTTGGCATACCAGGTGAAGTCTGTAAACAACAACTTATCGCCGACTTTGGCAGTGAGATTACCTGTCTCAATTACTCGCGACCCGAGAAAACGGTCACCAACTTCGATTTCCACCTCTCGAATCTCAACACTCTTTGGTGACGCTTGCATGTCTTGAATCCAGTCCACGCGGCTCTTTTGCTTTGTTCTGCGCGCTTTTACACCGCGCTGCAGCCATTCCAACTCAGTGCGGAGCTTGGAACGGATATGTTCGTTGGTGGCTTCTTGGATTGCAACATTGGCTTCTTTTTGGACGAGATATTCCTCATAGTTCCCAGGGTATGTTGTCACTTTGTTGAACTCGAGCTCAACAATCTTATTGCTTACGGCATCGAGAAAATATCGATCGTGTGTGATCAGCAGAAGTGCTTTTGTGCGTTTTTGTAGGAAGTCTTGCAGCCATTGAACACTGTCCGCATCCAAATGGTTGGTAGGTTCATCGAGAATGAGCAAGTCGGGATCCGAGAGAAGCACTTTGGCAATGGCAACGCGCTTTTGCAATCCACCAGACAATGTGTCTATTTGCTGTAGCTCGTCAGGCACTCCCAAGCGCTGCAGCAGTGTCCGCGCCTCAGTTTCAATATCCCAACCAGCAACAGCATCGAGTTGTTTGCCCAACTCGGCCAGCTCCTCTTGAAGCTCGTCACTGTCGTTATGAGCAAGTTCAGAACACAAGTCAGCATGGCGTTCCAACATTGCCTGCACATTACCCTTACCTTGCAGTACCTCTTGCATAGCCGTGTTTTTTCCATGCATATCAGGCACTTGCTCAAGGTACTCCATGGTCATTTCTTTGTTGAATGCCATCGTACCCTCATCTGGCGCGATCATGCCGGCAATAATACGCAGCAGGGTTGTTTTGCCAGCACCATTACGTCCGATAATGCCAATACGCTCACCTTCATTGATGCCGATACTAATGCTTTCGAACAATGGTTCATCGTTGAAAGACTTGCCGAGATTGTTGCCTGAGAATATATTCACTGAGTTTGTCTGCTTTAGAGGTAGAGGAGTATTGATGGATGACTGTGCAGACAAATATACGCGACACGAAGAAGGGGGTAAAAGGTTACAGAAAAAATTTGCCCCTTGATATTTAAACTTGACAAAAACAAAAGATAATCGTAGTATGCCCTTGGAGTATGAGAGTGCCTGATACTTTTTCAGGTAAGTGAGCTGATTAGTGGCGTTCAACCGCGAGGTTGCAACGCCATTTTTTTTGGCCTCTGCGTACAAAAACCGCCGAAATTAGCTAGAAATGAGGGGTTTGATGACATCGCGAAAACACGTGCTGTGGGATTGGAATGGAACCCTGCTCGATGATGCACAACTATGCTGTGACATCGCAAACGAACTTTTATTGCAATTTGGTAAAGAGAAAATTACATCGTCGCAATACAAAGAGGTCTTTGGTTTCCCCATTTCACATTACTATCAGCGAATTGGTTTGCCACACCAGGGCACAGAATTTGAGCGCGCCAGTGCCTATTTCATAAAAACGTACGAGCAACGCAAGCACTCCGCAGAAGTTCATACCGATGCGCACGACATGCTTCAGACCCTCAGAGAGAGTGGATGGGATCAGAGTGTTCTGTCTGCGTACGAACAGAATAAACTCGTGGATCTTGTGGCACACTTTGAGTTGACCGATGTTTTAGAGCACTGCCTTGGCACGGACAACAACCATGCCCTGGGAAAAATAGAGCGCGGCCGAGAGTTTATTGCTCAGCATGGTGGCATGGCAGATACGTGGGTATTGGTAGGGGATACGCTGCACGATGCAGAGGTAGCGCATGCAATGGGCATAGAGTGTTGTTTGGTGCAGCACGGTCACAACTCCGAAAGAGTTCTGCGCTCAGCCGGAGTCCCCGTCTTCGAAACGTTCGATGCGCTGAGCGTACACCTTTTCGAGCAATTCTGACAACTGTTTGTGCTCCGCATCAGTGAGCAAATTCCCATAAGCCGTGTTTTGGTATTCTTCAATGTCTGTATGCATAGAAGCGAGTTTTTCTTTTCCGACCTCTGTAATCACAGCCACCGATTGCCTTCTGTCGCGCGAATTTGGTTTGCGGCGTACATAGCCGGCCTTCACCAA
>JAUHYX010000207.1 GCA_030426285.1 bacterium | reverse complement strand
TCCGCGGCCCGCTCGAACTCCAGATTCTGGGCGGCCTCCTTCATCTCTTTCTCGATGCTCTTGATCAGCCGCGCCAGCTCGGCGGGCGTCCGCGACTTGGCCGGCGTGCAAACTGGAATGAATCGTAGTCAATACTCTGACGGCCAGTGATGATGATGTCAAACTCACCTGTTTTTGCAAATTCTGCAAAAGCATGAACAGCTTGGAACGTGTCCTGAACATCTGCTTTGATGACAACAGCTTTGTCCGCGCCCATTGCGAGAGCCGTGCGCAAGATATCTTGTGAAGAATCTGTGCCAACGGTCGCTACAGTCACTGTACCACCGCTTGCAGCTTTCTTTTGCAGTGCTTCTTCGACTGCGTATTCGTCATATGGGTTGAGGATAAACTTCACGCCTGTTTCGTTGATTGCTTTGCCGTTGCCGTCAATCGCAATCTTCGTGGCTGTATCCGGAACTCGAGATACTGCTACGAGAATGTTCATGTCTGTTCTCCAGAGTTATAAGTGTATAAGTATGTTGTTCACGTCGTTTTTGTCGTGGTTTTTTGCAGACAAAAAACCTCGACAGATTCGCAATTTAGTCAATTGCATACTTTGATGCACAAAAAGCGCGCATTGCAGCTTCTAGACGAGTTCCTCTGCGAGGTATTTTCCAGTTAAGCTGTCCGGTGCCTTTGCAACTTCTTGAGGTGTCCCGGTAGCGACAATGCGTCCGCCATTAACTCCGCCACCTGGACCGAGATCGATGATGTAGTCTGCGGTTTTCACAACGTCGAGATTGTGTTCAATGACTAGCACAGAGTTGCCCCGGTCAACGAGTTTGTGTAAAAGTCGCAACAATACATTGATGTCTTCAAAGTGAAGCCCAGTAGTTGGTTCATCAAGGATATACAGAGTGTTACCAGTGCCAATTTTAGAAAGCTCGCTTGCGAGCTTCACGCGCTGGGCTTCACCGCCAGATAGTGTTGTTGCCTGTTGACCCAAGTGGATGTATCCCAAACCAACTTCCGCCAATGTTCCGAGTTTGCGTTTGAGTGGTGGGTGGTCTTTGAAAAACTCAAGAGCTTGTTCAACTGTCATGTTGAGCACATCAGAAATTGACTTTCCGCGATACGTAATTTGCAAGGTTTCTTTGTTGTAACGCTGTCCATTGCATGTGTCACATTGCACATAGACATCGGGCAGAAAGTTCATTTCAATTTTTTTGACACCATCTCCAGAACATTCATCACATCTTCCGCCGGTCACGTTGAACGAGAAACGACCAGGCTTATACCCGCGAATTTTTGACTCCGGTAAATGTGTGTGAACAAACCTGTGTAGGTTGCTGGATTTGACCGGGGAGTCCTACCAATAGGCGACTGGTCAATTTCTATGACCTTGTCGATATGCTCTAGCCCTTCAATTGTGTCGTATTGCATCGGCGCGGTATTGGCGCGATAAAAATGTCGGTTGAGAATGGGGTAAAGGGTCCCATTGATAAGCGTACTTTTTCCAGAACCGCTCATGCCGGTGACACAAGCCAACGTTTGCAGCGGCAACGTGAAGGTGATGCCTTGCAAATTGTTGCCACGAGCACCTTTTAACACCAATGCGTTTCCACTGCCAGTGCGCGGTTCGTGATCTACACCTATGACTTTTTTGCCAGTTAAGTAGTCAACTGTGAGACTTTGCGTGCCGTTGTTACCAGCGGCCAGAATCTCTTGTGGTGTTCCCACGGCAATCAACTCACCGCCATGTATGCCAGCACGAGGTCCTAAGTCGACAACAAAATCTGCCTGTTCAATCATTTCTTTGTCGTGTTCTACTACGACAACGCTGTTGCCGAGCTCGCGCAACTCTTTCAGTGAATTGATGAGTCTTCTATTGTCGTGTTGGTGCAATCCAATACTCGGCTCATCAAGAACATACATGACACCAGTAAGCTGCGATCCAATCTGTGCGGCAAGGCGAATGCGTTGGGATTCACCGCCAGAAAGCGTTCTCGCTGCGCGGTTAAGCGTGAGATACTGCAGTCCCACACCACACAGGAAGGACAGGCGTTGTTGAATTTCTTTGAGCACTAATCCGGCAATTTTTTTGTCTCGTCCTCGCAACGGCAGTTCAGAGAAAAATGCATGACAGTCTGTGAGTGACATATGCACAATGTCAGTGATGTTTTTGCCGCCTATTCTCACGTGGAGACTTTCCTCGCGCAGGCGACCTCCGTCACACTCAGAACACGGCGCTTCCGACATATAGCTTTCAATCCAACTGCGAACGGAAGAACTGCTGGTTGAGGAGTATGTGCTGCGCAAATGTGAGATAATGCCAGGAAAATGAACTTCAAAAGAGCTGCGCTTACCACTGCCAAATGTGTGCTGAACCTTTATCTTTTTACTCCCCGCTCCGCGCAATACAGTATCGATAAACTCATCTGAAAGCTTGGAAATTTTTGTGTCAATACTGACATCATATGCTTTGCAGACGGCTTCTAGCAATGTCCACAATTGCGTGCTTCGTTTCTTGCCTGCCGGTGCAATTCCGCCTTGACGGATAGTGAGATTGCGGTCGGGGAACATTAATTCGCGATTGAAATCGCGCAGGACTCCTAAACCATTGCACGATGGACATGATCCATACGGAGAATTGAACGAAAACGCATTTGGTGCAAGGGCTGGATACGAGGCATTGCACTGAGCACAAGCATTGGCTTGTGAATACAAGTGTTCGCCTTTGTGAATTCCAGGCTCTTCAGACAAAACAATAAGTGTTTCTTCTCCCCATTGCAATCCGAGTTTTAAAGACTCAGACAGCCGTTGTTCACTAGACTCATCAACGGAAAGTCTATCGACAACAATCTCAATGTTGTGAATCTTGTATCTGTCAACTTTCAGGTCAGGTACAAGCTCCATGTGCTTGCCGTCAACCCTAACTCGCGTGAAACCCTGTTTCATGAGTTGCTCAAACAATTCGCGATAGTGACCTTTGCGACCGCGTATTACAGGCGCCAAAATTTGAATACGCCGTCCCTTGAAATCCTCGAGAATTGAGGCAAGAATGTACTCAAATGTCTGCTTTTGTACTGGAGTGTCCGGATGATCCACACAAAACTGCGTGCCAATTCGGGCGAAAAGTAGACGAATATAGTCGTAGACTTCCGTTACAGTTCCAACTGTTGAACGCGGATTGTGACCGATGGTTTTTTGTTCAATGGAGATTGCAGGAGAGAGGCCCTCGATAGACTCCACCTCCGGCTTTTCCATCATGCCAAGAAACTGCCTAGCATACGGTGAGAGAGACTCAACATAACGTCTCTGACCCTCTGCATAGAGCGTGTCAAAAGCCAACGATGACTTTCCAGAACCGCTTAGTCCCGTTATAACAACAAATTGCTCGCGGGGAATATCAAGCGAAATGTCTTTGAGATTGTGCTCGCGCGCTCCGCGAACTAAGATGTGTGTTGTTGGATCTGACATGCTGCTCAGAGTGATCCGGAGTTGAATTGAAATTTGCACCAAACCCACCAAGCTACGAAAAAAAGGTATTGTCGTCAATTATGGCTAATTTTGTTTATGCTAAAAGTGATATCACCTGAGACTATGCGCGGAATAGATGCGCATGCAATATCCACCGGAATTTCCAGCTATCAACTCATGGAACAAGCGGCAGAGTCAGCCTTTGATCGTATGCTTGTGTTATTGCCTGAGTTGGGTTTTTTAGGGAAGGATGACGTTTTGGTTATGTGCGGTACGGGCAACAACGGCGGCGATGGTTTAGTGATTGCACGACTGCTCTCTGAGTTGTCCGATGAAGTCGCCGTACATGTATGCGTCGTGGGAGACCAAGAAGCCATGACACCAGAAACAGAGCAGAATTTTGTGGCCTTGCAATTTTGTGATGTGACCATGGTCGATTTTGAGGCAGTGACATCCGAGCAACTTCACTTTGATATTGTTGTCGACGCGTTGTTGGGGATAGGTACAACACTGCCCTTGCGCGGACCAATCCGAGATGCCGCCTCGTTTGTGCAACAGTCGGGGTCTCGTGTAGTGAGTATCGATATTCCGACTGGTGTTTGTGCAGCTACTGGGGATGTGGATGACTGCGCAGTTGTCGCGGACATTACATGTACCATGGAAGCTGTGAAAACTGGAATGCTGCTCGGTGAAGCGCCGGACTATTGTGGACATGTGGAAGTGTGCCCCATTGGAGCTCCTGCGAGCGCTTGGAACGATGTCAACTACAGTCTTATGCTCGAGAACAAAGACATTCGAGATATCTTGCCCGAAAGGAAAAGACAGTCCTCCAAAAGAACATTCGGTCATGTGGTTGTGTTGGCCGGAAGTAGTAATATGCCAGGAGCAGCAGCCTTGTCGGCAAATGCCTGTATTACCGCTGGAGCTGGTACTGTGACACTGATCACGCCAAAGGTGCACGCATCAGTTCTCCCAGATATAATGACTGTTGAATTGGAATCAGAGAATGGATTCTTCACTTCAAATATGTTCGATGAAGTCGAAGCGGATCTCGCAGCTGCAACAGCAGTTGTAGTTGGTCCAGGCTTAGGTTCACATCCACAAACGCAAGCTTTTGTGGCTCGGGTTCTGCAGTGGTCTCTCGAAACTCAAAAGCCAGTCGTTGTTGATGCCGATGGCCTGCGCGCCGTGAGCCAACACACGAGGTTACACAACAAATGCATACTGACACCACATGAAGGTGAATTTGCTCGTTTGACTGGACATTCAATTCAGGAAATCGAGCAACAGCGGGATATACTTGCTCAGCAATGGGCTTCACAGTTGCATTGCACACTTGTCTTAAAAAGCAGTGTCACTAGAATTGCCAATGGTACGCTCTTAGGGTGGAATACGTCGGGAACCCCTGCCTTGGCTACTGCGGGGTCAGGTGATGTTCTTGCAGGTGTGTTAGGTGCCTTGGTTGCTCAAGGAATTTCTGCATTTGAAGCCGCGATGTTGGCTACGCATTGGCACGGTCTTGCTGGCCAGTTTATCAGCGAATCAGAGGTGGTTGAAAGTGCCACAGCTTCAAAAGTCATACGCTCGCTCGGACCGAGCTTATTGCAGGCCACAGGAGGGTTGATGTGACGACAAAACGCTCTCCAAAGTCATACGAATTCTGGTTGCCATGCATTGTTTTGTGTCTCGGGATTTTTGCAGCTAGCCATGTATCAAGGCCACCGTCGATTGATATTGAGTTTGAAATGCAAGACAAAGTACTGCATTTCATAGCTTACTTTACGCTGGGCTGTTCAGTACTGTTTGGCGTATTTGGCAAAGGCTATGTTCGCCCAAAAGTTTTTGTACCCATTGTCGTATTCGCATGCGCTTTTTACGGTGCAACCGACGAAATGCATCAGTATTTCGTTCCGGGAAGAAGTCTTGATGTTTTTGACTGGGTAGCCGATGTACTCGGAGGAATTGCAGCAACAGCAGCGTACAAACCAGTGTTTGCCATTGTCAATTGGTACCGAGAGTACCGTTCTATGCACGGAGAATCCAATGTTTGAATTGCGTGAAACCTGTCCACAAACCAATGCCCGCGCAGGCGTGTTGTCTACCGACCGCGGTGACATCCACACACCAATTTTCATGCCTGTAGGTACGCAGGGTTCTGTGAAAGCTGTACAGCAACGCGAGCTCCTCGACGCCGGTGCAGAGATTATTCTCGGCAATACATATCACTTGTACTTGCGTCCAGGCATGTCGGTGATGGAAGACATGGGCGGACTGCATAAATTTATGAACTGGGACAAACCCATTCTCACCGATTCTGGTGGCTTTCAGGTGTTTTCACTGAAAGACTTGCGGAAAATAAATGAGGAAGGGGTGCGGTTTGCTAGCCATATCGATGGCTCGAGACACGAGTTTACGAGTGAACGAGTCATTGATATTCAGCGCAGTATTGGTTCGGATATCATGATGATTTTTGATGAATGTACGCCATATCCGAGTGATCATGCTTATGCGAAAGACAGTATGGAGCGCTCGCTGCGTTGGGCCAAGCGATGCAAACAGCGCTTTGATGAAACTGATCCCAAATACGGAAAGCGCCAGTTCTTGTTTGGCATAGGCCAAGGAAGTGTGTACAAGGATTTGCGCAAGCAGTCAATGGAAAGCCTCGTTGGATTTGACTTCGACGGATATGC
>JAUHYX010000206.1 GCA_030426285.1 bacterium | reverse complement strand
CGGAATCACGAATGAAACTGATGCCAGATTCTTTAGTCAAAGTGTCTCAAGAGTTGGTTTTACCGACTTTGGCAGAGCAGTTCCCAAACCGGAAAAAGAGCTGTCTGTTTCAGTATCTAACTTCTTCTTTGGCGGAGTTCAAGTTGGCGAAGAGAAAGAACTCTCGACGACTATCAGCAATGTTGGACAACAACCTATCACTTTAGATACTCCAGAATTTGTAGCCGGGTTGGGCTATCGAGAAGGTGACTACGAAGTGACAAGCACCGTACCGAGTGTACTTGAACCCAATGAAGAAGTCACAGTCACCGTAGCGTTTCACGCATCTGACAATTACTCGAGCAAGGCCGATCTATTGATCAACACAGATTGGGAACAAATTGTTGTGACGATGTCCGGTGTGGGAATTGGAGGGCCAAACTCAGTGTATGACAACACATTGGTTGAGTCGCTTGCCCCGATGCCAGCACAGACCAATGCAGTGCTGCAGTTGCATGAAAACAATCTCGTTGAAAAAGTAGCAGTTTTCGACATCAGAGGCACGTTGGTGTGGTCTACCCACATTGTACGTGGCGCACAGCAAGTGAATATCCCTGTACAACCACTTGCATCAGGACGCTACAGCGTACAAGTCAGCACCAACAATTCACACATGATTCTACCGCTTGTTGTTGCAAAGTAGCAACAAGGTCAGTACTTTTAAGGCGGTTGAGGGAATACCTCGACCGCCTTTCATTTTGTTCAATTTCGCTTCACATTGAATATGCACTGCTGCTGTAAGACACTACCTGTTGTCGGAATTTTCTTCGCCCTATTTCTCAATTCCTGTTCAATACTTTTTCCCGAACACGACACCATCTCTGCTGTCAGAAATGACTGTGGAGAGCCGTCACATTTCTACTCTGCCGATCCCGAGACTGCAAAACACTTGCCCTATGCCAACGCCTTGATAGGCAACTTTCGGGTGCAAACGTCATACAACAAGCACGACAGCTTGACGCTTCGGTGTCTTCAATTTGCCTCACTGTTTGACATTACCACAGCCACTACCATTGCTGCCCAGAATCGTGAAGTACTGCTAGATCCAGCGGTTAAGAGCTGCTTTGTTGAGAATTTCGAAGTGACAAGAGACAAAAGATGGTTAGAGCTCTTTCTTGTATCTGACAGTTCACAATTTTCTACATACAGTGAAATTCTTGAAGGCGCACCATCCAGGCTCATCCATTTTCGAAAACCTGAATTCCATGTACCAATGGAAACATACAAGGATCGCCAAATTGTCGACTTAAAGATCGATGGGGTAACATATAGGGCAATTTTCGACTATGGAGCTGAAACCACTGTAGTGAGAAAGGACATGTGGAATGGTCGGATAACACGCAAAGATGCTTCTACTGTTGTCTTTTCTGACGGCAGCACGAGTTCAAGCGACCTCACAATCGCCGATTCGATTCAAATTGGTGACCTTGTGGCTACTCAATGGCCGTTGACACTGACAGATGGTGTAGGTTTTACGCTGTACTCCTTCTTTCTAAATCCGTTTGAGATTGACGCCGTTATTGGACTCGACATTTTGCGTCACTTAGACGTTACATTCGACTATCAAGCAGAAACCATACTTGTGGCAAGTCCGACAGCTCGTGACGTAGTTCCCAATCTATACTATTTGGGTAGCCTACGCCTAGTCTCCACATTGGCTCACGGAGGACAGAGTATTTTGCAGTTTGACAACGGAAGCTGTTGTAGCGGATTACACGACCTAGGGAACTTGAAACGTACGTTCAACCAACCAAGTTCATTGTATGCAGCTTGTGTTGACGGTTATACGGTGAAAATTAAATCAGACATGGATAAAGACTGGCCCCATGAAGACGAAGACGGCGTCTTAGGAATAGACATTCTCAACCGTACCCGCTACCGCGTAGACATGGCCAACATGCGGCTTGACATTTTGCATGTGTATGAGGATGAGTAAACCATTTACAGTTTCTACCCCCAAACAGCATAACCGATCAGTACGCATACTTGAATTGCTATGAACGGCATCACACCGCGGTAGATCTGTGGTGTTGTGACTAAATCTTTGGCTGATCCGCGCAAGTAGAACAGAGAGAATCCAAATGGCGGTGTCAAGAATGATGTTTGCAAGTTGAGGGCTATCAGTATTCCGAACCACACTAGATCGAGTCCAAGTGCTTCTGCTGCAGGTAACAACAGCGGCACCACGATGTACGAGATTTCTACGAAGTCAATAAAGAAACCCAAGAAGAATATCGTCAACATCGAAACAGCAATAAAACCAATTTCACCACCCGGAAGTGCAGACAACATCGCAGCAACTTCTTCTTCGCCACCAGTGTAAGAGAACACGAGAGAAAACGCTGTTGCGCCTACGAGTATGGCAAAAATCATCGAGGTAACACGTGTAGTTTCTCCGGCTGCCATACGCAACATGTCAAATGAAAATCGTCGGTATATAATCGTCAACACCAATGCCCCCACAGCACCTACCGCTGCACTCTCTGTTGGCGTAGCAAATCCTCCAAAGATACTCCCGAGCACTAAGACAATAAGTAGCAACGGCGGGATCGCCGAAACCATAGCGCTTTTAACAATGTCACCAAATGGAGCGGCGTCAATATTCTTCATCGCCGGTGCGGAATCTTTTTGAAGGAACGAGCGCACTAAGATGTACACCACAAATGAACCTACGAGTGCTATCCCGGGCCAAACCGCAGCTTTGAACAATTCACCGACGGGTTTTTGCAACACCTCGCCCAAAATGATAAGCACAATCGAAGGCGGGATTATTTGCCCGAGCGTGCCAGAAGCGCAAATGGTTCCGGAAGACAACTCCTTCGAATAGCCATGACGCACCATGACTGGTAGGGCTATGACTGCCATGGCAACCACAGAAGCGCCAACCACTCCGGTGCTGGCAGCTAGCACAGCTCCCACTAACACAGTTGAAACCGCCAACCCACCGCGCACGCGACCGAACAATCGGCCCATTGACTCCAGCAAACGCTCGGCCATGCCCGACTTCTCCAACACCACTCCCATGAAAATGAAAAGCGGTACTGCCATCAACGTTGAACTCTGCATCAGCGCAAAGATGCGTCGCGGCATGTGCACAAAAAGGTCGATATTGTCTGTCAGAGCAGCATATGCTAACGACACGCCACCAAATGTAAATGCAACCGGAATTCCGGTGAGCAACACGATGAAAGCAAAAACAAATAGGGCTACAGATTTCATCGAGCATTCCCCCTCAAGGCCATAATGGTCTCCAATCCATGCGCAAGAGCACCCAAAATGGTTATGGAAAACGCCACTGGTATTAACCCTTTAATCAGCCACACCATTGGCAGGCCGCCTGGATTCACGCTCACCTCACCAATAGCATAACTCGCCGACACAAAGTCTAAGCTGTGATAAACAATCAAGCCGCAAAACGGAATAATAAAGAAGAACGTGCCAAAAACATCCAAAAGAAACTGCAGTCTCCAGCTCATCTTTTCGCGCAACATGTCAACCCGCACATGTCCATCCGTGCGAATCACATACCCCATCGACAACAGAAAAACCATTGAAAACAGGTACCACTCTAATTCTTGTAACCCAATGATATTGAAGTCAAACCAATACCGTCCAGACACATTAAACAAAATGAGAAGAACCATGACAACCATACTCACCATCGACACACCAAATGCGATGCGCTGTATGTTGTCCAAGAACCGAATAAGTGAAATCATGCGAAGTGTTTTGCCGATATACTGCGGAAATTCAACAAGTATGTTCCCTCAAAGATAGGAACTATAGAGAACTTCGACCGCAACGACTGCGAACATTTGCGCTCATAGTTTGGAGAACTGCTCTCAATCCATGAAATTGCGGTAATTGTTTGTTCACACGTTACTCGCTACGTTATGTCACAACAACAAAAACACCGCATCGACCGCGACGCTTGTACTGCCGTTATCATCGATGTGCAGGAGCGATTGCTACCGCACATAGATGAACACGACAGAATGCTCGCGAATCTCACCCGACTTGTCGCCGGATTTCAAGCACTCAATATTCCCATGGTAGTGTCAGAACAGTACACCAAGGGTTTGGGGCTCACAGTGCCTGTGTTGCGCACTGAGCTTGGAGAATCCTATGCGCCATTGGAAAAAATGTCGTTCTCATGTTTGGACGACGAAGCATTGTCGGAGCGCTTGAGCGGTGAGCACACATTGATCGTCACCGGTATCGAAACCCATGTTTGTGTTCAACAAACTGTTTTAGATGCACTAGACGCGGGTCGACATGTTGTAGTCGTAGCCGATTGCGTGAGTTCAAGAGATATCCGCGACCGCGACACAGCACTTGCACGCATGCGTCAAGCGGGTGCGGTCATCACGTCGTACGAAGCCATACTCTTTGAGTTGTGCAGAGTCTCGGGAACTGCCGAATTCAAAACAATCTCTTCCATTGTAAAATAGGACACACTCATGGCGGAAGAATTGATTCGTGAACAACGCACTATTGAGCCCCCTCAACACATGAAAGACCGGGCACTCATCAGTGACTATGAGTCGTTGTACCTGCACTCCATTACATTTCCCGAACGCTTTTGGGAAAGTGTGGCCAAAGAATTGGAATGGGGCGACACTTGGAATAAAGTCATGGAGTTGGACACACCGTACCACAAGTGGTTTGTCGGCGCAACAACCAATGTTTGTGTCAATGCCCTTGATAGACATGCACGTAGTGACCACCGCAACAAGGTTGCGCTTATTTGGACTACAGAAGACGGTACGGAAGAGCTCATCACATACAACCGTTTGCTTCGTAGAGTATGCCAAATTGCCAATGGTTTGAAAGATCTAGGCGTTGAAAAGGGCGACCGGGTGCTTATCAACATGGCGGTTACACCGGAAGCCATTGCTACAATGTTGGCATGCGCCCGTATCGGAGCTATTCACTGTGTTGTCTATGCTGGAATGGGTGTGAAAGCACTTCGCAGCCGAATAAATGATTGCAAGCCAAAAGTGGTATTCACGAGTGATGTGACATTTCGCTCGGGACGTCGAGTTCCACTAAAAACACTGCTCGACAACGCAGTAGAAGAGCTCGACTACATCGAAAAAATCATCGTCCACCGCCGCCAACAACCGCAAATTGCTCTCACAAGTCAGCGCGAAGCGGACTTTACGGATTGGATGGAGCGCTATGATCAGTGGTGCGAACCAGTAATGGTTGAAGCCTCACACCCGCTGTTTATCATGTACACAAGTGGTACCACAGGCAAACCGAAGGGCATCATGTATGTGCATGGCGGTTATATGGTTGGTACATACTACTTCGCGAAAGCATTTTACGATTTGCAGCCTTCTGACATTATCTGGTGCACTGCCAATATTGGATGGATTGTGGCACACAGCTTTAGCGTGTATGGCCCCATGCTCAACGGCGCTACCGTGCTGATGCGAGAGGGTGGTATCGACGTTCCAACCCCTGAAGCTGCCTGGAGAACGATTGAACGCCACGGCGTAAATATTCTGTACACGGCTCCGACGGCGATACGAAAATTTATGCGCAATGGACACGAGTGCATAAGCAAGTACGACTTGTCTACACTGCGGTTGATAGCCTGTTCTGGACAACCCCTGAACCCCGAAGCACAGCTGTGGGCACAGGAACATATTCTAGGCGATCGCGGCTCAATTGTCGACAACTGGTGGCAAACCGAAGTCGCCGGCCCAGTTCTTGGTACACTGCCAGGAATGAAGGCCAAGCTTGCCAAAGTAGGTAAGCCGATGCCTGGCGTGGTAGCAAATATTGTTGATAGTGAAGGCAACACTGAAAACCCTAACACACCGGGTCGCCTAGTGCTGCGCCGCCCAGTTCCTTATATGATGAGCGGTGTGTGGAATGACGACGAATTGTATCGTCAGTACTGGGAAGCTGTCCCAAATTGTTATTTCACGGGTGATATCGCGTTTTACGACAAGGAAGGATATTTTTGTGTGCTCGGACGCGCAGACGATGTGATCAATGTTTCGGGACACAGCATTCGCGCAGCCGAAGTTGAAGCTACTTTAGCAGCACATCCATCTGTTCGCGAAGCAGCTGTGATTGGCCTGCCAGACGAATTGCGTGGTGAACGCGTACGTGCCTACGTTGTTCTG
>JAUHYX010000205.1 GCA_030426285.1 bacterium | reverse complement strand
CCAAAAGTCAAGCCGCCATTCCCAGCTCAGCAAGGGCTGTACGGCATGCCAACCACCATCAATAATGTTGAAACTATCGCCACAGTAGTGCCAATTCTGCGCATGGGTGGTGAGGAGTACGCGAAAATTGGCGCGCCGGGGCATCCGGGGACGCTGCTGTTTGGTATTTCTGGACATGTCAACAAACCTGGTGTGTACGAACTGCCAACCGGTATTCTGCTCACAGATATCATCTATGATGTGTGTGGTGGTGTGATTGGCGACAAAAAAATTAAAGCCATCATCCCAGGTGGTTCTTCGATGCCGCCGTTGCGCGGAGACAACATTGAAGGTGTGAAGATGGACAACGATTCACTTGCCGAATATGGTACATATATCGGTACTGGTGGGGTTGTTGTGATGGATGAAGATACCGACCTCGTAAAAGTTACGCGCCGCTTGGCTCACTTCTATCACCATGAGTCGTGTGGACAGTGTACTCCTTGTCGCGAGGGCTGTGGTTGGATGGAAAAAATTCTCAAGCGGATCGATGAAGGTCAGGGCACGATGAAAGATATCGATATGCTCGCAACCGTGGCTTCAAATATCGAAGGCAATACGATTTGTGCCCTCGGTGAAGGTGCTGCTTGGCCTGTGCGCGGCTTTGTGACGCGCTTCCGCGAGGAGTTCGAGAAAAAAATCAAGCCAATCCAAGTGCATATTCCGCGCAATGTGGTGCACGGACTTGAGAAACACACTGATTCTCTGCAGTACACTGAGGCGTAATGCGCATTGGTCTTTACGGCGGCATGTTTAACCCGATTCATCGGGGACACATGCAAGCTGCACATGCTTTTGTGAATTCACTTGGGCTGCACCGCGTTCATGTCGTGCCAGCCAAGGTTTCTCCGTTTAGAGAATCCGAGTTGGTGAATATCGACGAGATGCATCGCGTGAAAATGCTTGAACTCGCATTCGATAGTGAGCCCAGTGTCATCGTTGATGATCAAGAGCTGCGCCGCGGAGGCATATCCTACACAATCGATACCATAATTGCGCTGCGTGAATTGTATTCCACCGATGAATTGTTCTTGCTTGTTGGTGCAGATCACCTGCGCCGTTTGCATGAATGGAAGGATATCGAAACTATTCTCGCACTCGCTACCATTTGCTTTGTGCACAGACCAGGTGAAAAGGTGCGTACCGAACAAGTGCGTGAGTTTGTGCCGGTGCAGATGCCGCCGCAAGACATTTCCTCTACCGAGATTCGCAATGCCGTAAAAAAAGGGAGCGACATTTCTCATCTCGTCACTCCCTCTGTCGAAAACTATATTCAACAGCACAAGCTGTATCAGTAGGGATCGCTCATACTTGTTGATTCCTTACGGCTCAACACCGTCTTTTGCCCAAGCAATGCCTTTCTTTTCCCAATCACTCTCACTTGAAGCATCGATGTAACGCTCAAAGGCATCAATGCCAGTTTCACGTGCAATACGCTTGAACTGCATTGTTTGAATGGCACTTGCGAGAATGACACAGCTGCGCTGCATACCAGCCATTTTATAGGCCTTTTGACCTTCTTCCATAAGTGGTTGACTGTCCGCCGGCAATGGCTTTAGACCGCGCATGTCAATCAACACACCGAATTTGGCGGGACTAGTAGCAAGCGCTCGTTTTGATTCTTCGACCCACTGCTTCATTTCATCAGCTTTGATAAACCCGTCGAATGTCAGTTTGTAGCCATAAGGCATTTTGTCAATCTTGTGCATGGTACTCTCCACATACAATTGGTGATACCTCACTTCAGAGGTGTACAGATTTTGCACAAAGTTACTTTCCGCATAGTCTGTTGTCAATACGCGAAATACCGAAATCTTGTAAAATGTTTGTGTATCGCAGCGCGCTTTGCAGTAAGTTCGCATGATGTCGTGGAAACGATTCATACTGTACGCGTTGTTGTTTGTGGTTGCGGCTGGAATGCTGTATCCATTGTTCTGGATGCTGCTGCTTTCTGTTCGTGAAATACCCGAACAATATAGCTCGCTGTGGGAACTGCTTGTAGCGCCATTTACTGCGAGTAACTACACGGATGCCTTGGCGTCTGATGCATTTGGACGTTATTTTCTAAATTCGGTGATGGTTGCTGCGGTGGTGACAGCCGGTAATATCGTGTTTTGTACAATGGCTGCGTACGCGTTGGCTCGACGCAAATTTCCGGGTGGCAAAGCGGTTACTGGGTCTGTGTTGGCTGTGCTGATGATACCGCCGCATGTTATCATGATACCACTGTATCGACTCATGGTGGAGTTCGGTTGGATTAACACATATGCCGCTCTGATTGTGCCATGGCTGATCACACCTTTTGGTATTTTTTTGGTGCGGCAGTACTTGTTGTCGCTACCCGCTGATATGGAGCAAGCGGCACGGATTGACGGGGCCGGGGAGTGGACAATACTTTTCCGGATTGTGTTTCCACTGTGCAAGCCAATACTGATGGTGCTGGCGATCTATACATTTCTTGGCAACTGGAATACATTCCTGTTTCCGTTCTTGTTTACAAATGATGAAATGCACAGAACATTGCCGGTTGGACTTGCGTTTTATCTGGGGAAACAAAGCATCGATTGGGGCCACCTAATGGCAGGAGCGTCTATTTCTGCCCTGCCAGTGCTGATGCTGTTTTCACTGTTTCAAAAGCATATCATTGAAGGGCTGACTGCAGGCGCATTGAAAGAGTAAGGTGTGACTAGTCGCCGCGACCGCGCTGCAGAATTTTTACTTCAACTTCCACAACGCCCAAATGAATCATGTCAATCGCCTCTGCCGCCTGTTTTGAGAGGTCGATGATGCGGCCAGCAACGAATGGTCCGCGATCGTTGATGCGAACAATGACAGAACGATTGTTGACGAGATTTGTGACCTCAACGACTGTACCAAATGGCAGGGTTTTGTGCGCAGCTGTGAGCTCATACATGTCAAACAACTCGCCATTGGCTGTACGCCGGCCGTGAAATTTATCGGCATAATACGAGGCTTTGCCCCGCAACACCACGGCTTCACCGTCAGTTTGAGTCGATGGGTTCATATCTGTTGACGTTGAATTCGGGGTAGTTCTCGAGCCTTGGTTCCCCGTAACACTGGTCTGATCGTACGCCCCACTTGGACCGTCAAACGCTGCAAACCGTACTCCCGGGGTACAGCTCACGAACAACAGGCTCAGCGTTATGACTGTTAGAATTCTCACATCCCAATCTACAAAAACCTATTCATTCCTTTGCGTCGCAAGAAATTGATGATTTCCTTGACGTTTTGCGACTTGCCGCGGCGGCATATAAGCACGGAGTCCTCTGAGTCAACCACCACAATATCGTCCACATCAATGGTTGCAATCATACGGTGTTGGGCACTGATATAGTTGTTCTTGCAATTGATAGCCACAACATTGCCCTGCATGACATTGTCGCTTTGATCCCGGAATGAGAGTCTGTGCAGCTCGTCCCAACTGCCGAGATCGCTCCAACCAAAAGCACCTTCGATAACATACACATTCTTCTCGCGTTCCATGATACCCTTGTCGATAGAGATGGCTCGGGTTTGCCTGTATGCGTTTTCAAGTAGCGCTGGCCACGTGTCTTTGTTTATATGTCGAAGCAATACTCCAAACAAGGCGGCATGTTCGGGCAAGTGGCGTTCAAACAGTTGAAAGAGCACGTCGAGCGGTGCGGTGAAAATACCGGTATTCCACAAGAAATCGCCAGATTTAAGAAAGCGCATGGCGGTTTGTTCATCGGGTTTTTCCGCAAATGCAAGCACCTTTAACACTTCGTCTTCTTCTGCCTCTTCTGGTGCGCGGTCACATTGCAAATACCCATAAGAAGTATCTGGTCGCAACGGAATAACACCAAGCGATGTGACGGCATTGCGATCAACTGCACATTGCATGGATTGGTTCAACAAGACCTGAAACTCTGTCACATTTGTGATAACATGATCGGATGGTACTACGGTCACAACAACATCGTCTTCGTGTCGAAAGCGGTCTTTGATAATCGTAGCGCCAAGCAGTACAGCAGGTGCAGTGTTGCGACCAAACGGTTCACACACGATGTTCTTTTCCGGTATCGACGGCAATTGCTGCACGAGCTTTTCACACATGGATTCTTGTGCAACCACGAAAATATCTGACGGATCTAAGACTGGGAGGAGCCTGAAAATCGTATTCTGAATAAGTGTGCCATCACCTAAAAAATGCTCGAGTTGTTTGGGCGACTGTTCGCGACTCTTCGGCCACAATTTCACACCCACACCACCGGCCAGTACTAGGGCAATATTTCTCATTGTTTTTCTCCTATATACACTCTCGGAACGCGGTCGGCAATTCTCGTGAGGATTTCATAGTGTATGGTGCCGCAGCGCTCAGCAATCTCTTTTGCATCAATAGACTCGTCGTTTTGCACACCCATAATTATAACGCGTTCACCCAAACCGATTTCGTCGTCACCAACATCAACCATACACTCATCCATGCAGATGCGTCCAACTATCGGATAGCGTTTGCCGAGAATTAAGCATTCAGCATTGCCGGACAAACTCCACGGCAAACCGTCTCCATAACCAATTGGCAGCGTGGCAATGGTTGTTTCTTTGGACGTCACCGCGGTATGGCTGTAACTAATGCCCTCACCAGGTCCCAGCCTCCGCATGTCATTGATCCAAGTTTTGAGTACCATGGCTGGGCGCAGCTCAGGTATATGCATTGAAGCAACAGGCGAGTAACCATACAGAAGAATGCCGGGACGAACTGTGTTTGAGACGGTGTCTTGACCCGACAATACAGCGCCTGAGTTGGCTGAGTGTACATACTCGGGGTGGATGTTGAGCTCCCACACTAAGTTGACGGCTTCAGCAAATAGAGCATTTTGTTGTAGTTGAATAGATGTTATTTCGGCACTTGCTGCATGGTGCGTACATATTCCAACAATGTCGATGTTGTGACAACCGTGTACATACTGCGCAAAGCTCTGAATTTGGTCAATCTGTACACCGTCCCGTCGCATGCCTGTGTCGACATACAAATGCGCACGCGCCTGAGTTTCATACCGCATGGCCACTTCATTAAAACTGTCGACCGTGATATGCGAACAGGCCACAAAGTCGAGATTGTTCGACACATACAGTTCGGCTTCATCGGGAAAGGGTGGAGTAAGCACAAGAATTGGAATGTCAATCCCGGCTTGTCGCAACATCACACCTTCGTTGGCAAATGCCACAGCCAACGCTTGCACGCCAGCGCGCATGAATGTTAGAGCCGCGGCTGTTAGGCCATGACCATACGCATTGGCTTTTACAACGGCCATGATCACTCTATCGCCGGCGTATTTCCGCACAACGTCTACATTATTCCGCAGAGCATCTAGGTGCACTTCTGCAATTGTTCGCCGGATCATTCTGCTTCACCTCCCTCGATAGTTGGAATGGCTGCTTGAAGATGAGCCAAACACGCCACTGTACACACAAAACACAAGAGAACATTGAGCCAGAATACTTGGTGAATGTCATAGCGCAATTGTAGCCCTGCACTGCAGGCCCAAAAACCAGACCCAATACCCAACACAAGCATCACGGCGAGCCGTCCAGCATAGTTGTCTTCACGAGCAACAAAAGACAAAGCCACGATTAAGAGGCCAATAATGCCAGCCGCAAGTTCCGATTCCCAGAATACATAGTGCAGGCTGGTTTGACCTCCCAACGCTGCAACCAGTAAGCCGGCAAAAATTGAAATCCCAAGTGTCATTAGTGGATACTCCACTCAAACAAATTGCGTAAGTCGTCGCCTTGTAATCCTGCACCGAGAGCAACTTTCAGCTTGATGCGCGCTTTTTGTGCATTTAAGTAATCGGCAAAAATCACACCGCTATTGTAGAGCTGTCTGCCAGCGCCTTCATACGCGTACACATGCTCAACCCTTCCGACAGGACATCGAGAGACTAGCACAACGGGGATGTTTTTCTCTAGCGCTGGCAGCAAACTGCGATACACAGCCGGAGGAACATTGCCTACACCCATGGCTTCAATAACAATGCCCTGCGCGCCGCCCTTTACCGAAGCCTCAACCAAAAAACCTTCCGAACTCGCATAACAAGTGATTATTGGCACGAATGCGCCGAAATGTGTCGGTGTTAATACATCGCGATGAACAGGTGTCCTGTAAATTGAAACCCGGCCATTGGAGACACGTCCGAG
>JAUHYX010000204.1 GCA_030426285.1 bacterium | reverse complement strand
AACAAAGTTCAATCGCTTCTGACAAAAGCAACGATAGAAGGTGCAGTTGTCCTCAACAAAGAAGAGGTCATCCAAGAGGTTTTAGGTCATTCATTTTCGACCGATTCGTTCGTTGATCTTTTCGATCGATTTATCGATGAAAAAGCGGAAATGGTTCGGCATGGAACATTGAAGAGATATAGGTCGCTGCGATCTCATGTTGAGGCATTCACAAAGGACAAATTCTCCGTACTGAGAGTCCGAGACATCAACAAGAAGTTTGTGTGTGACTTCGTGCAGTACTTCAGAGTAGATGCTCAGATTGCTGATGGAACGACCTCCAAATACATTGGGAACCTAAAAAGCATACTGATGTGGTGTGAAGAAATCGGGCATTCAGTGGATCAGACGGTAAAAAACGTCAGTGTCAAACAAACTACTCAAGAGAGATTCAGTCTTACCTGGGAAGAATTCAAGCTCATAGAGCAATTGGACTTGGCTGACAAGCCGAGACTTGATCGCGTACGAGATCTCTTTTGTTTTGGTTGCTATACGGGTCAACGCTTTGGAGACATCTTAAAGCTCAATGACGAAGACATAGTTGATGGGATCTGGGACCTAAGAACAGAGAAAACAAATACAAATATTCAAGTACCTCTGGTAGCTCAAGCACGTGATATACTTAAGAAGTATGAGCAACTTCCAACCCCTCTACCTCAAATGTCCAATCAAAAAGCAAACATGTACTTGAAGGAACTTGCTGCACTGGCAGGAATCGATAGGAAAGTCAAGCGTAGAAAAACGGTTGGAGCGCGAACAGAGGAAACTGTGCTCCCAGCTCACAAGCACATTAGTTTTCATGATGCACGTAGAACATTTGTGACTCTCATGCGAGAAAAAGGTGTAGAAGCGGATCTCATCACAAAAATCACTGGTCACAAAGACTACAAAACGTTCCAATTGTACAATGCTATTGGTGATGAGCGCGTCAAGAGAGAACTCGAAGGAGTCTTTGAATAAAATTCTCTTCATTGTTATTCATGCTGTGACATCTTAGAGTAGCCTGCCAACCAATACTACCAAGCCTGCAACCGCAGAACTACCATTCCAGACCAATTCTCAGCAAAGATCCCGTGAATTCGACCTAAGAACGGTCAATTTCTACACCGAACTCAACTCAAACAACCAAGAAATGCATCGACTCTGATCTCTTTTTGCCCACTTCAGTCAGCAATTGCAACCGATATGGAGTCGTGTGTTACAGATTCTAGTAATTATGTTACAAGAACAGATTAACAGTAGGCTTTCGCGCCCCCATTCTTCACTACAAAACCAGTCTTGAACACTTATTTGTCTTTGAACTCTTGTAGTAAGTCTTGCCTGTATTCCACGAAGATGTCTACGTGTTCATTGCCTTCGAATAACTCGCTACAGGGAAGTCGTCGTTCAAAAGCAATTCTCATGCGTTAGTCAGGAAGCCAACCAATAGCTGGGTAGTTACCTTGGAGAAATTCTCGACATATCCCCCACCACCACCTATTCCGCTTCAATTACAAAGAAAACTGTTTCGGTGCCAATGCGTAGGATGTATTGCCCTCTACCAAGGCTACCAAACATTTCTGAAAGCGTATATTCAAGTTCGCCTGGCAATAAATTTACTGTGCGAACGCGTCCAAGCATGTCGTATACATGCACTTGATGGGCACTTTGAGGTTGTGACATTGTCAATCTCATGTCTTCGAGTCTGCCGACATTTGGTGTAACAGCGAACGATTGATCCGATGTGTTGTCCTTCACACTGGTGACATCTTGAATCGTAATATTGCTATGCCCTCTGTGATTTGGCGGTACATGCAAACATGGATCACCGCCGGTGACATCACGTATCTTGACCCCTGATAGACCAAATTCCTTTGTATTCGCTCTAATCTCAACAAAGCCAATTGTGTCTGTCATCGATTGGGTTGGTAGATGCGTCTTGATTACTAGCGTTGTTGAATCCTCATTGGTTTGCTCCTGTAGCCAATCAAATGAACTCGCTCCAGTGTAGAATAGTTCTCGATTGTCGAATTGCAGTTGGATTGTGAATTCTTCATCTGAGAACTCCCCCTCTAAACCATTAAAAATGGCTATGAGATACAGTTTCTTTGGAGTCCATCGATCAGTCTTAAAACTATTGAGGTATAGTGTCCCCGCAGTCTTCTCCTTTGCTTCGATAAACACGGTGTCCCGATACGGGCACTGGTTCGTGCCTTCGGAGTACAGCTCTAAGAATCCTGTTGTAGCACGAACAAGAAGTTCATCTTGTTTTGGATCCCCAATAATTTCAACATTTCCGCTCCACGTAAGACTATTGTGGTCCAGTGTATCAACGAGGGGTGTAACGTGTACTTGTTCACCTTCGCAAGCAAAAATGGTATCGGAAACATGAGCCTTAAAAGTCTTGACCTCACGAACGGTAATGTTCCGCGTAGTCGCTTCGGTAAACTGCTCGAATGAGGCAAACAACGTTAGTGTGTATGCACCTGGTATATCTAACCATATCTCACCTGGTGACGCACCAAACAATGTATCGGCATCTGGTCCAGAGAGAATCCATTTCCATTCTTGTACAAACTCCGAAGAATCTATAGGCACAATAGAGTTACCAGCGCAGATTGAAGTATCAATCGAAAAGTTTGGGATGGGGTAAGGACATGGATCGTTTGGCCGCGTCACCAAACTAGCATTTATCAAACTAGGTAAACTCAAATCTACCGCTGAGCCTGAATTATTGGCAAAGTACCCAGGAATGTAACTACAACTATCTTTTGGTTTGTTGGGCTCAGAGATAAGCCCAAGGCCAGTAGTTCCTCCAACAACTATCATCGAATCGTTCACCATTTGCAAAGCTGGACGCAATCGAAAGTCTTCGTTCAAGCTGTATGCATATGTACTATTTGAAAAATCGAGAGCGCGACGAAAATTATGCTGGTAGAGAACCAACGGACCTTGAAAGTCCCGTGCGGTGAAATACAAGAACTCACTATTGGGAGAAAATTGTGTCGCGTAAATCTTGTCAACCAACGAGATTGGCTCCATTCGCGAATGGTATGTGATCAAGTCAAGTTCATTTTCTGCTTCGAGATCCAAATTGTAGACATGGATTGTTGCGCGTTCATCGTTGGGCGCGGTCAGCACCATATGCTTCGCATTGGGTGAAATTTCAATATACGTAGGCGAGGTGAACACTCTCGAATCATCGGCGTTGCTGAAGCGATGAGTTTTGTTGATGCCTTCTTCGGTAAATTCGGCTAAGTAGAACACTTGTTTGTGCAGTTCTCTACACACTACCCAAACAGATCTATCATTACAGTTGAAAGTCGCGTCGATACCTTGGTCGATATCGGGATCACCGTCAAACTCAATCACATTGCGTTCAATGACACCTCCGCGTCCACCCCGCTTGGTCATGTCTACAATCCAATAGCGCAACTTGTTTCTATTATCGAAATACCAAGGATCATCGTCACGTCCTTGCAATCCACCAGTCCCGCACCCTACGACCACGTACAAGGAATCCGACCCTGGCATTGGAAATGTAACTGCACCTTGAGAAACAACACTGTGATAGTCTTCCGAAAACTCCTTGAAGTAGGCTTGAGGCATTGGCGTACCTGTGGCATCGTAAATTGTCATGCCGTCGGTGTAGAACAGCACCTCACCAGTTTCTGGATCATTCTGCATCGCACAACCGTTTTTGGTGAACAAAGCACTCTCACCATAACTGACCTCTGGGCTATCCGCTGAAAAATCTATGCTTTGATTCTGACCAAAATACCAGACTTGGGCATTGATCTCAGGGGGGATAAAGTTCGATATCACAAAGGCAATAACGGTCAACAGACGGTTCATAGAAACATGCTGGTTGGTTTAGAAAAACACCCAACAACTTATTAAAAGATGTGTGGTGTTCAAAGTGGCTAGGACAATTTGTCAATGCATAATGATTCAGCAGACAAAGCCATTGCGAACACTCACTATTCCAAAAGTTCGGTGCGTGCAATCGGAAAATGGGCATAGGAATCATAAGAGGCATCGTTCTCCAAGAACACTCCGTTGAGCGACGTCGTAACATTGAGCAACCTGCCATCTTCGTCGTATTCATAACAATGCGTAAACTCTTCTTTTGACCCTCTTGGTATTTCACAGCTTGCACATTGCCTGAGATGAGATCGTATTCATACTCGATGACTCTTGGCCCCAGAACACGGATGTCTTGTCAGAAACTGTGAGGCTGACAAGCGAGGCGCGACTGTACTAACGAATGTTTAGTGGACTCCTTCTTCCTGTCCAAACATGCCAGATCACAAGTTCTTCCAAGGTAAAAATCATGGAGTCCTGAATATCACTGTGCAATGCACGACTGTTTTCCGTAGCTCTTCTTGTAAATTTTGTTCCGTTCCATAAAAACAGAAGATACATCCAACTGTAGTCTACTTGGCGTAGACTCACTAGCAATTCGCCTTCGTGATAGAACTGAAACTCAAAGTAGTCCATTTCCGCTATGCCCGATTGATCTAGACAGTCCAACGAGTCTTGCACGAAATTTCTTCCGTGAATTTTCTGAAAAGCTACCCCTCGAGGATCATAGTTTAGAAAAACCTTTAGTGCATATTCGCAATGTTGGGCTGGCATTGCCAATGTCATTGAGTCTTGAAGCACAAGCTTTCCATCAATATATTCCCTCGCAATTGCCGTATAGCGCATAGTTGGGACAATCTGTTTTGGAATAGAGTCCTTCAGAACATAGTTATTCAACCATTCATTATAGCACTCGTAATAATCTGGAAGACCATGGTACCAATACTCCAAGGAATCTTCTTCTGTGTACTCATCATATATACTTGGAGCAGAACCGCGAAGAAAAATGGTATCAACATATACCCCTGGCTCCAAATATTTTCCATGAGCTAATAGGATTGTATCTTCAACGGAATACGCAGAGCTACATGTACTACTCATTAAAACGAGTGATTGCAAAACAATTGAAAGCAAATACCTCATGGGAAAAATACCTTTGGAGCTGCTTTCGGATCAGTGTAATCTTCCAATTTTTTTGGTCCATAAATAATAAATTGAACTCCAGAACGACTATGGTAAGTTTTATAAGATTCGTAGCGGGGAGTTAGATTCATTTGTTTACGATAGACATTAATCTGCTTAATAACTAGCAATTCTGCTGTCACTTTTGCTGAATCCGAACGATCTTGCGTGAAGCCGAGACCATCCGCATGGTGTAGTTCGTGAAAGAACATAAGCCCTACTCCGTGAGACAAAGGCTGAACACCCTTATAAACGTAATTGTCAAAATCATTGACGTCGATAGCAAGTTGACTCAAGCTGTAGTCTATTGAATAAATACCTTTCTCATCCTGACTTTCAAATTCTAACCACTTCGCACCTTGAAAATCGGGATCGTCAGCAAGTGTCGTCCGAATTCTTTTAGATGTGCTATTTAGCTTTGTTAAAAGAAAATTTCTGGCACTTTGGCTTCCCTTGGTTGTATCCACCGATAATGCTACGAGAGCCTGCCTATTTGCAGTAGGTTTGTCAAGCAACACACCTGACACCTTATAAATACCGTCTCTAAATTTATTCCAAGCAGCCACATTCATACCGTCGCTGTCATAGCCTTTGGGGTATGGTCCCGTAGTCGAGGTTGAGAATAAATTGTCTGGTGCTTCAATACTGTCGCCAAAGAGATCGGAGTAAAGTACTGGATTCCTGCTAAATCCAACGAATGGTGACTCAGAAGCGTTGTTCTTTGGGTCCACGGAGTTCCAAAGGGCCAAACGAGTATCGTAGGATCTGAAATAGGTTGAATTTTTGTTCCCAACTCCCAGCAATTCATCGTCTTTTTCATGCCCATTAAACCCATACCTCTGCTCCTCCGCTGAAGAACTCCGTTCTGGCATGAGCATGCCGAATGGGTAGTAGTTTGAGTATGAGAGTAGTTGCGGTTCGAAGTCGTTGAGGTTTTGAGACTTCCAATCACTGACCAGTGCGCGGACATTGCCGAGGTGGTCAGTTAGTGTATACGAACGATCGCCAAGTTCGCGAGATTGAGCGAGACTTGTGTTGGTTGCGAAACGACTTCTGTTGGCTGTGACGGAGCCAAGACGAGAGCTGCCATACTTGTCAATCTCTGCTTGATAGGTTGTCGTGTCGGTGTCTTCTGCGCGCTCGTAAATCGACATCGATTTTCCTGATGCGTCCTTCACATACA
>JAUHYX010000356.1 GCA_030426285.1 bacterium | reverse complement strand
TATGGTCGAAATTGGCACAGATGAGCAGGTGTATTTTGAACAAAAACACCCGTACAGCAAGGCTTTGCTGTCAGCTGTTCCACGCCCAGACCCCAAACGTTCTCGTGCTCAACGCGTTGTACTTGAGGGAGATATACCTACGCCGCTCTCCAAACCTAGCGGTTGTAGCTTTAGAACACGCTGCCCAATAGCAAAACCCTCTTGCGCAGAGTCAGTCCCAGAGCTGATAGAAGGTGACAACGGCCATGGGGTCGCATGCCCTTTCCACGAGGAAATGCCACGCCCTGTAACTCCGTAGGATACCATACGCATAGTATTGCAAAAGGCCGTCACAATGACGGCCTTTTGTGTTTTAAATAACCGATAGTATTTCATCTGGTACTATTGTAACTTGATATGACCTGTTGTTTCATTTCTGGTTCCCTTTACCAGGATGCTGTACAATTGTGGTCTGTGTGTTTTGTATAGCCGATTCCAACTGTTAACGTGCTACGGGCAAATGTCGTCTTTGCTCTACGCGTCCTTATGTGCTATCAAATCATGCATGTAGTTCTCGTTGTCTAACTTCTTGCATTCTCTCAGAGGCACCATGAATCATTTTGTTTCCTTAGGTAGAGGTGACACTCACAGTTGCGTAGTTTCGCGCAAACCTTGTCACTCTGTTCTTGCAAAAGCGAACTCTCACCCTCGCTGGCGCAAACATATTTCCTTGTTTTCCGCTTTTACTGTCCTAGTAACATTGTTGTTGGGTTCTCACAATGCTGCGGCTCAATCTTGTTCTGGTACAACTGTCATTGGCACTCAATCTGGCACAGTCACGGATGGAAGTGGCGCAAGTCAGTATTCACGAAATCTAGATTGCAATTGGCTTGTTGACCCAGCCGGCGATGATATTGTGAGAGTTGAATTCACTGAGTTTGATGTATCAAACGATGAAGTGTATGTATATGATGGCACCAATGCAAATGCTACGTTGTTGGGTGTTTATTCTGGTACTACCCTTCCACCAGTTCTCTATGCAACTAGCGGATCGGTGTTTGTGAATTTTGACACAGATTTTCTTTTTTTGGGAGATGGCTGGTCATTCAACTATTCAACACTTGCTAGTCTTGGATGTCAAGGAGACGTGGTGCTCGAAGACACCGATGGTCAATTCGAGGATGGTTCTGGAGATGCAAACTACAATGCATTGTCGCAGTGTTCTTGGACTTTTCCAAGTGTAGAAGGTCAAGCCGTGATGCTGCAGTTTACCAGTTTTGATGTTCACTCAAGTGACCTTGTCTCAGTATACGACGGTACTGATGATACTGGTGTTCTGTTGGCAGACTTTA
>JAUHYX010000203.1 GCA_030426285.1 bacterium | reverse complement strand
TACTACAACACACTTTGCGGTACCGACGTCATTTCCCGAGGCATCGCGCACAGTGATGATGTACGTGCCGGTTACTCTCACTGAGCTTGGCAGTTCCATTTCTTGAGTATGGCCAATACCATTTATCTCGATGCGCTTAAGCACCGCCAATTCCGTTCCTTGCATGTCAAAGAACACGAGGTCAACCTGCTGCCAAAAGTAGTCGCGGTACTCGGTTGACAAGTAGAATGTTGAGGAGGTTGGCGTAGGATTACACTGCCACTGCGTGAGTGTTGAAGAGCCACCCTGCTGAGTTTCAACAGCATAGTCGAGAATGTGAACTCTAAATTCATTGGCTACGTTTCTGGCTCTGGCATACACAACGGTTTGAATGAAGCCGTCGGTGCTCCAAGAAACATCTGCGGGAAACAACTGTTTGCAGGTTGTTCCGATTGTGATGTCTGCTACATCGATTTGTTCGCCTGACTCCAGCCAGACCATGTTTTCTGTATCAACTGTTGGGAATATTTCAACACCAACGCGGCCATTCACTGGATTGAACTCTGGAATTGTTACATCATAATAGCTTTCAAAAGCCGTTGCAAGCCTCACTGTCACATTTGCATCTTCGCAAGCTTCAGCAATGCCGAGATCGAACATGAGGTCACATTCACTGAGCGCGAGGTCAACATTTGATGTGTTTGTAATTGCGACGGTGAATTGCACCGTTCCATTGCCTGACACGTCCTTGGCTAGCAACGCGAGGGTGTACTCGTTGGCAACGGCTTGAGTTGAAGGAGCACAAATCAAAGTTGCACACAAGAACAACAACATTGCGGTCGCGCGGATAAACGAATTCATGGTGAACCTCCTACTGCATAGTGTGTTCAATTGCTTCAATTGTTCTTGGTATCTGTTCTGAGAGATTCACTGGGCCGTTTTTTGTTACAAGTACATCGTCTTCAATGCGGATACCGATGCCCCACCATTTGGGATCACAGGGACTTCCAACAGGAATGTAAATGCCTGGCTCAACTGTCAATACCGACCCTGCGTCAAGCGCATAAGTTGTTGTGATGTCGTGAACGTCGAGCCCCAAGTAGTGCGAAGTTCCATGTGGGAAATACCAGCGTGTTTCGTCTTTTGAAGATGTAATTCCCAGTTCAAGTAATCCGTTGGCAATAATTGTTGTAGCTATCTGTCCTGGATCGCGAAAATTTGCACCGACTGTGCAGGCCGCAATCGCGGAGTCTTGAGCCTTCAGGACAAGGGTGTACACCAATGCTTGCTCGCGTGAAAACGTACCATTTACGGGGATTGTTCGAGTCACATCTGCTGTGTAACCATCGAATTCTGCTCCACAATCCATGAGTAAAAGATCACCGTCTTGAAGCGTATCGGTCGCTTCTGTGTAGTGCACAATACATGTGTTGTTTCCTGTGGCCACAATAGATGGGAAGCCAACTGTTTGCGCGCCTCGCTTGGCAAAGCCGAACTCTATGTGCGCGCGAACCTGATGCTCGGTAAGCCCTGGCTGCACGAGTTTCATGACATCTGAATAAGATTCACCGGTAATTCCAACAGCCGTGTTTAAGAGTTGCACCTCATACTCATTTTTGCGCACGCGCATGTTTCCTAATAGTCGTTGCAGTATAGACGTATTTACACCTATGTTTGGCCACTTTTCGCGCAAGTAGGTGCGTCCCGCTTCAGACATATAGTGTGGTTCTTGCGACACAGGATTGACAACAATTGGGGTAGGCAACGTTGACTCTACGCACACAATCCATTCCGGCGTCAGGATTGAGTCCATAACGGCTGAAAATGTTTCGATTGGACGAACATCCGAAAATCCCTTGGCACGGATACCGTCGAGCCCCGGCCTCAACCCACTCCATACTTCAGCGCGAATATTGCGTTCTCTACAAAACACAATTTGATGTACAGAATCTTCGCTCTTTGCAATCATGAGAATAATGTCTGGCACCTCAATGCCCGTGAGATACAACATGTTGCTGCTTTGACGATACGGGTAATACACATCGTTCTGGCGGTTGCGTTTATCGGCAGAAAACACCAAGGCCATCATCTTGTTGTCCAAAGCGTTGGCGATATGTGTACGTCGTTGAGCAAACACACTTTCTGGTTGAGACTGTGTGTAGATTGGCTTGTATGCGAAGTCAATATCAGGTGGCTGTGCAACCACTTCACTCGTGGTTGTAAATGAGAAAGCAAAAACGACCGCAAGCAACAATGTAACTGAGTTTGATGTATGCATCTTTTCGTAATTTGTGGTTTGAGGAAGAACAACAATAATACGACATCTCTACAACTCAATAGGTTTAGTTGGATAGTCATGCAGGCCCAGCCGTGAAACTGATAGCGTTTTACAACCCATCTCGACAACCAGCGGTCAGCTGTGCTGCAGAATTTGCAGAGCTAGCTAACGAAGCTGGAATTGAGGTCGTGCAAGACAGTGGACTCAACCCGGATCCCTCCTGGCGCGAAACAGCTGAAATGGTTGTTTCGTTCGGCGGAGATGGCACGATGTTGCGTGCTGCCGGTCGGTACTTGGGCGCTCCCATCCTAGGCGTGAATTTGGGACACCTTGGCTTTATGGCAGAGTATCCCAGCGATGTACCTCAAGAGGTCGTGCGCACAGTGTTGGAGAGAGACTATGTTATTGAGCGACGCACAACATTGCAAACGACTAACCAAAGTGAGCATCACGTTGCTATCAATGATGTTGTAGTGCAAAAGTCTTCTGATACTTCCATGGTAACGCTTCAGGTTGAGGTTGATGGATTACCCGTTGCGGACTACAGGGCTGATGCCTTGATCGTATCAACTGCAACTGGCTCAACAGGGTATTCGCTCTCGAGCGGAGGACCAATTGTGGCACCTGCAGCACGGGCTCTATGCCTAACACCAGTAGCGCCCCATACTATGACATTGCGGCCTTTGGTGATTCAAGACACAGCAGAAGTGAAAATACGCAATGTAACTGATGCGGGAATTGCTGAGATTGTGTGCGATGGGCACAGAACAAACGGTTTGGCATATGGCGAGCATGTGTATGTAGCAAAGTCTCCAACAGACTTCAAACTCGTCCGTCCGTCTAACAGGTCCTACTTCCAATTACTGAAAAAGAAACTCCTGTGGTCTCAATCTGCCACAGATGAACAGAATGGAGCAAAGAATGTTTGATAGGTTTCACAAAACAAAAATTCTATGTACGGTTGGCCCAGCAGTCCTCTCTGTTGAGAAGATCACCGAGCTTGTGAAAGCCGGCGCAGACGCGTTCAGACTCAATATGTCGCACGGAGACCACGAAACACATGGCCGTTCCATTCAAATCATTCGCGAAGTAGAAAAGAACCTCAATGTGTTCTTGCCTATTGTTGCGGATATTCAGGGACCAAAACTTCGCGTTGGCGACCTTCCCGATGGTGCGTTTAGCCTTGTTAATGGACAAGAAGTGCAATTCTGTCATGAAACCGTATGGAAAAAACGCGGCCAGCCCGACAATTTGATTCCATTGCGGTATCCAACCGTTGCGCGCGATGTAGGCAAGGACAACACAATCATGTTTGACGATGGTTTGTTGAAGGTGAAAGTGTTGGAATCTGACGGTGAAATCGTAACTGCTCTGGTTGTGAATGGCGGTTTGTTGAAGTCCCGCAAAGGCATCAATATGCCCAATGTACATGTGAGTCAGCCAACACTGACTGCCAAGGACAAGAAAGACCTCGTGTTCGCTATTGAAAACGACTGTGACTATGCAGCTATATCGTTCGTAAGGACCGCAAGTGACGTTGCAAATGCGCGTGCATTTGTCAAGAAACACAAAGGTAAATTGCACTTGATTGCAAAAATCGAGAAGCCAGAGGCGATAGTAAATATCGACCGCATCGTGTCTGAGTCAGATGCCGTGATGATCGCTCGTGGTGACCTCGGGGTAGAAATCCCAGCCGAGCAGGTTCCCGCGGCACAAAAGAGAATTATTAGGCTTTGCAATCAACTCGTTACGCCAGTTATCACTGCTACGCAAATGTTGGACTCCATGATTACAAACCCGCGTCCAACCCGGGCCGAGGCCAGTGATGTAGCCAATGCTGTACTTGATGGAACAGACGGTGTGATGCTAAGTGGAGAGACTTCCGTGGGCGCATTCCCAGTGGAAGCTGTACAGTATATGAGACAGATCTGCAAAGAGGCCGAGAAAGAGCCAAAGGTGTATAATACCGTCGACGATGAGGCCGTGCACGGCACATCTGAGGAAGAAAAACGCAGCTTCGCGATTGCAAAATCAGTAGAACGCATTGCCACCGATCTAAAAATTGATGCTATTGCGACGCTCACATACACGGGCCGCACGGTCAAGTATGTCTCCAATCGCAAACCAACCATTCCTATTATCAGCGTTATTCCCGACGATGTGCACGCATGCCGCAGAGTCTCACTGTATTGGGGAGTACTCGCAGCAAAACTTCCGTTTGTAGAAGACACAGACGAAGCCATTGAATGTATCAAAGCAGAGCTTGTACAGTCAGGAATTCTTCCCAAAGGTGCGAGTCTTGCAATTACGATTGGAAGGCCTCTAAAAATCAAGAGTCGGACCAACATGATCTCTTTGGAAAACCTCTAGTCAGTTCTTGCGAAGACTGCCAATAATTTTTGGCATTGGCGTAGTGATGTGACTTTGTTGCTGACAGAATGTCACTGTGGATAACTTTGCTTTCTGCAACAATTCCGAACATCTATATTCGTCATCCGGTGTAGGTATTGCCTCCGCAGCAAATGAGGGAGAATACACCGGATCTTGACGTTGAAAACAGCGTCTCCAACATTCTCCAAAACACGAAAAGCAGAGTCGCGCTTGGTGAGTTGAACAAACACACCGAGAGGGGCTATCTGTCGCTATAGGAGATTCGAACGAGTTTTTTTGAGGTGAGAAAACTCGCGTTAGCACAAGGCATGCAGCAGCAGAAAACCGCATCCTAGCGGTGAACAAAGAGAACGGCGGAAGGAACGCCCCTTTGGGGGCAAAGAAACTCTTAACACAATATATATACAGTCTCACTGGAAGCGTATCAGCCGTTTTTAGGGAGTATTAAATTTCGGAGCCACCGCATGAAAATCGCTCGTCGATTCACAAAAGATGGTACGTCACCGTACGATCAGTTTGAATACACGTACAGGTCATCTACGTTGAAAAACACAGATGGTTCATCTGTGTTTGAGATGGAAAATATCGAGGTGCCAGCCCACTGGTCGCAGGTTGCAACAGACATCCTGGCACAAAAGTATTTTCGCAAAGCAGGTGTTCCTCAGTTTGACGAGAACGGAGAAGCATTGCTCAATGAAAAGGGCGAGCAAGCTACTGGCGCTGAAACTTCTGTAAAGCAAGTTGTGCACCGACTAGCAGGTTGCTGGAAAGACTGGGGCTACAAGCACAGCTATTTCGACTCTGAGGAAGATGCAAATGTATTCTACGACGAAATAGCTTTCATGCTTCTGCAACAAATGGCTGCGCCAAACTCACCGCAGTGGTTCAACACAGGTCTACACTATGCTTACGGAATAGAAGGCAATGCGCAAGGTCATTATTATGTGGATCCTGAGTCTGGAAAGCTTTTGCGCTCAAAAGATGCCTATTCACACCCGCAGCCGCATGCGTGTTTTATTCAGAGCGTAGATGACGATTTGGTGAATGAAGGTGGCATTTTTGACCTCCTCACTCGCGAAGCCAGAATTTTCAAATATGGCTCAGGTACAGGTAGCAACTTTTCTGATATCAGGGGTGAGGGAGAGATTCTCTCCGGCGGTGGCGTATCGTCCGGATTGATGAGCTTTCTCAAGATTTTCGACCGCGCAGCAGGTGCGGTGAAGTCTGGTGGTACTACACGTCGCGCCGCTAAAATGGTGATTGTCAATATCGATCACCCAGATGTTGAAAAATTCGTTGAGTGGGAAGCTCGTGGAGAAGAAAAAGTAGCGTCTCTCGTGGCTGGTTCAAAGAGCATTCGCACAAAACTTCAGGCTGTTGTAGATGCAGCTGCAGGTGGTACAGACTACAATGTGAATGTTGAGCTGAAAAAGGCTGTACGCGATGCCATTGAAGCTCAGGTTCCACCGAGTTATGTTTTCCGTGTGATCGACCTGTTGGCTCAAGGGTATACATCGTTGGACTTTGACACTTATGACACGCACTATGAGTCGGAAGCATATGCGACCGTTAGCGGTCAAAACTCCAACAACTCAGTACGCGTGACAAACGAATTTATGCAGGCAGTGATCAATGACGACG
>JAUHYX010000202.1 GCA_030426285.1 bacterium | reverse complement strand
GCTTGTGGTGCACTGGTTTTTGAGCCGCTACATACGATTCCCAAACCAGTGCACCACAAGCGATCAACGCAACATCGGTACCTTCGCGCAAAATTTGCGCTTTGCCGAGTTCAAATGGTGTGTCTTCAGTAGTAAACATCGGCACAGGCGAGCGACCAAAGCGAATATAGGCCGGGCCGTGCATTTCACCGATAGCGATAGTAGCTTTCTTAGCTTGCTCGTAATCGGCAGGAACAACCAAAGTCATGTTTGGCAATGTGCGCAAGAAAGCGATCTCTTCGAGTACCTGATGCGTAGCGCCGTCCGGGCCAACGCTGATACCGGCATGACCGCCACCAATCTTAACATTTGCTTCGTTGTACGCAACAGAGATACGCAATTGGTCGGCATTGCGAAACGCTGCAAAAGCGCCGTAGCTAGCAAAAAATGGAATCTTGTCTGAAAGCGCCAAACCCGTAGCAATTGTGGTTGCATTTTGTTCGGCGATACCGATTGAGAAAAAGCGATCCGGAAATTTGTCCTTGAAGAACGATGTGAGCACAGAGCCTGTGATATCGCCACCAAGCGCAATCACATTGTCGTGCTTCTCGCCCAGTTCCACCAATCCGTGTCCGAATCCGTGGCGGGTTGGTTTTGAGCCCAAAAGTTCAAATTGTTGCATGAGTATAACCCACGTTCTTAGTTCTAATGTTATTCTTTTTCTAGTTGTGTTATGGCCTTGCTGATACCGGCAACATCAATGCGCGCAGCAATCGTGTCGAGCCAACGAATGTCTTGTACAGGGACAGTTGACACCTGAATATCCAAGGAAACCGATGGTGCTACATGGTAGCGCAATGATCCCCGTGAGAACAATGTGTCGAGTACAACCATACCAGCAACTCCATCAATTGAGCGCTGTTGTACAATGCCTACCTTTTCCAACTCTGGCCCTACAGTCAAGTCAGCCTGCTCTTGCATAGCACCCGCCAGACCAAAGTCCGTGAGTTCCACGATGATGTTACCAAAATCAAAGGTTTCGTACTCGCGTTGTGCGTATGCGCGGATTCCCACTATAGCACCCGTAGATGGCATGTGGAATTGCGTGTCAAACAATGAGGCAGGGAGAGTATTCTCCAAGTCCTGTGCATTGTAAAACACTGGTTTTTGAGGCTCGGACGCTACCGAATCTGTGTTCGGCACAGGAGCATTGTCACTCCCATTGTTATCACAGCTCACAACCAGTACGGCACATGCGAATATGACGAGCAAGGTTTTCATCAAATGGCAGCCAGTTCTTTTAATGCTTGTTCAGCTTGCTCAGCATTTGGTGGTTTTCCGTGCCAGCCAAACTCGTCTTCCATAAAGCTGACACCTCTGCCCATGTACGTCTTGGCGATAATACATGTCGGCTTTCCGGTGCCTTTCTTTTGATTGTCGAGGAACAAGTCATATGCATCCATGATCGCCTTGTAGTCATGACCGTCGATAACAACTGTATCGAAGCCAAACGACTTACATTTTTCGTCAATCGGGTACACGTCCATTACATCCTTACAGCGTCCGTCAATCTGACAATCATTGTTGTCGATCAACCAGCAGAAGTTGTCGAGGTTAAAGTGCGCAGCTGACATTGCAGCTTCCCACACAGAACCTTCTTGCAGCTCACCATCACCTGTCAAGGAATACACCCGCGCATCGTTTTTGTCAACAAGTTTATCTGACATTGCCATTCCCACAGCAATTGAGATTCCTTGTCCCAAAGAACCGGCAGATGTTTCAATGCCCGGCAAATGCATGTCGCGCCCTGGGTGCCCTTGCAAACGGGAGTTGTACTTGCGCAGGGTCAAAATTTCCTCTTTCGGAAACATGCCAGCGTTGGCTAGGGTTGCATACAGAATTGGCGCCATATGTCCAGCACTCAACACAAAGCGGTCTCTGCCCTTCATGTGAGGATCTTGTGGATTGTAGCGTAGGTAGCCACCAAAGTACAAGACTGCGTACAAGTCTGCTGTTCCAAGAGGACCGCCAGAGTGGCCAGAACCTGCTTCGAGAAGCATCTTGATAATGTCGCGTCGCAGCTCGGTAGCGATAGGGCCAAATTCCTCAGGCGTGCGAGGTTTGATCTCAAAAGCCATGAACGTGCCGTTCCTTTTTTGATATGAACTGAATATTCTTTAGTCTATGTTTTCTGAACAGCTCCAAATTTACGAAAATGAGCTGAGCAAGCCCAATTTTAGACACCAACGAAATCGTTGTTGTGCGGGATTATTGTGCTATTTTTGCAGATAGCCACTGTATTCAGGACGAAGCAGTATGAAACTGAGAAAATTTATTGGTGACACGACCAAGGACGCGCTGGCAAAGATGCGTGCAGAACTCGGTGATGATGCGGTTGTTATGAACACCCGTTCGCTGCCGCATGCTGAGCGACCTGGAACGATGTGTACTGAAATAACCGCTGCGATTGACGAAGCTGATTTCAAGGAACCGAAGCGGGCTCTTGTTTCGGCGTATCGCACGGAGACACAATCTGAGACATCTCACACTCCGTATGCAAAAGACATTCAGCGATACGCTGAAAGCCTTGTTGGCAAACAATTGCAACAACTTGGCATGTCCTCCCAACCAACACGAGCAAGACAACCGCAAAAGCAACCTGCAGGTGAACGCACAAATGGGAAAACTGCAGCAGCAACGGAAGCCATGTCGCACGAACATGTGGCGCGCCTTCAACACGACATTCACGTGTTGCAAGAGCAAATGCAAGAGCTTGTTCAATCTGTGCGTTTCCCACACCGCAATCTCTTCTCGGGCAATGCTAAATGGCTCGTAGATCAGCTGCTCGAGGTGGGGATCACTGAGCAAAGAGCGCTGGATATCACCGGCAATGTTGTTGCCGAAGGTGAAGCCGACAGAAAGTCGAGCAGTATTCGCGCAGCTCGCAGGCGCCTCACCAATGGAATTTCACTTGCAGATCCGATTTCGCTCACCGACCAGAGACAAGTATTTGCCTTCGTTGGTCCTACAGGAACAGGAAAAACAAGCACAATATCAAAACTGGCGGCCGCACTGAAATTGGCATACGATCAGGCTCCGCTGTTGATAACAACTGACACATTTCGCATTGGCGCAACCAGCCACCTTCAAACCGTTGCAGCTATTGCCGGTTTGCCGTATGAAACAGTGTATTCCTCGCAAGAGCTTCGCAATGTGTTGAAACGCCAAACGGACCACTCATTTGTGTTGATCGACACGGTTGGACGAAGCCCTCTCGCGAGCGCAGAACTTTTGGAGATAAAACATTTTTTGCAAGCAGCAGACCCAGACAATGTGTTTCTTGTGCAAAGCAGTACCGAAAGCTCTAGCTACTTTGATGCAGTGGAACAAGCCTATACAGCAATTGGAGCAACCACTCGAATACTCACAAAAAGCGACGAGTCGTCACTCGGTCATCTCAGCGACAGCTTGATTCGCAGCAGATTGCCTTTGGCATATATTGGCACAGGACAAGCCATCCCCGATGACCTCGAGCCTGCGTCGAGAACTCTTCTCGCAGAGTTGCTGTTGCCAGGGCTTGAGCACATCATTGCCAACGAAACCGAACCGGAGGTCATCATTGGCTAGTCAAATGACAATTACCGTATGTAGCGGTAAAGGCGGCGTTGGCAAAAGTGTAGTCTCATCGAATTTGGCACTGTCTTTGCTGCAACATGGATCAGTAGTGATATGGGACGCTGACGCACAGTTTCCCAACCAACACATCATGTTTGGAGTTGAGCCTCCGGCGCGGATCCACGACGTATACCGCGGCATGCGAACGTTAGACAAGACGCTGTTTCGCGTTGCCGAAAAGTTGTGGATGCTGGCCGGTCAAACCGGCACTGACACCGAGAGTATTGACGCTCAGAGTGTGTTGGATGTTCACAAGGAATTGCAAGAAACGCGCGCAGATTTTGTGGTTGTCGACGCTGCGGCCGGTTCTGGCAACGACACCTTGCAGGCATGCACAATCAGCGACATAGTGTTGATCGTGATAACAGACGAGCCAACATCGGTGATTGACGCTTATGGCTTGATGAAAATATTAAAGCGATACATGCCGTTAGATAGAATTCGACTCGTCGTCAACAATGCTATCGACGCAGATGATGCCGACGAAGTAGCGCGAAAATTAAATGCAGCGATGAATAAATTTCTCAATACCGAGATTGAGAAAATTGGATTTATTCCGTACGATAGGGCAGTACGATCCTCAATTATTGAGCAACGCCCTCTCTTGTTGCACAATCAGTCGAGCGAAGCAGCCGTAGCGCTAAAAAAACTCGGAGATAGCGTACATGATTGTATTGCGAAAAACGTATAGAATAGTTGAAGCTACAGCGACTTGTTAGCGAACGAGGTGCACAATGGCGAAAAAGAACAAAGGCAAAGATAAGGACAAGGGTCGGCAAACTTACTCCGACTACCCTATTAGAACGCTGTTTCAAATTAGCGTTCTTGTAGGCACCCTCACGTTTGTGAATGGGTACTTGAGTAGCTCGAGCAATCTAATCGAGTCTATGTACTTAGCATTTGTGTTTTTTAGCGGAACCATTATTATTGGTGGGTTGATCATTGTGACGCTCTCGTATTTGTTCGGCAAGGTTCGCGAAAGTGAATCCGAAGAAATGCGCAAGCAGATCGAAGTGGAACAGAAAGAGTTTTTCGAGTCACAATTGCGTTTGCAAGAAGAAAATTTACTGAAAGATGAAATAGCACAAATAAATATTCAAAATAAATTACATCAAGAAAGGTTACATATTTCTAATGATTTGCACGACAATATTGGTTCGCAATTAACCTATATTATTTCTTCGGTAGATAATATGAACCATAAGTTTACAGAGTTAGATGATAAACTAAAAAATAAACTATCAGATATTACTTTGTTTACCAAAACAACCATAACACAGCTTAGAGATACTATTTGGGCATTAAACAAAGATGAAATTTCGTTTGAAGATTTAAAAGCACGTTTATTTAATTATATCGAAAACGCAAAACTAGCTCAACAACAAACAGCCTTTACTTTTAATGGTGAGATGAAAACTAATTTTCAATTGAATTCAATACAGGGAGTTAGTATTTACCGAATAGTACAAGAAGCAATTAATAATTCCATGAAATATGCTGCAGCAACTAATGTTTCTTTAAATATAACAGAACAGAAAGAGGATTTAATTTTAAGCATTAAAGATGATGGTATTGGATTTAATATTGCCGAAATTGATATGGGTAATGGATTAGAAAATATGAGAAATAGAGCTTCTAGTATAGGCGCTAGTATTGATATAAAGTCATCTTCTAATAAGGGTACGGAAATAGTTTTAGAAATAGCTAAAAATTCATTCAATTAACATCCACCCAATCACCATTTTGCTTAATTAATCCAATTAATGCTCCAACAGCTTCATTTTCAGGGATGTTTCTTTGCACTACTTCTTTTTCTTTGTATAAGGTTATTTTACCAACTCCTGTCCCAACATAACCATAATCGGCATCAGCCATTTCTCCAGGGCCATTTACAATGCAGCCCATAATACCAATTTTTACTCCTTTTAGATGAGATGTTACTGCACGAATTTTAGCTGTGGTTTCTTGTAAATCAAAAAGAGTTCTACCACAACTTGGGCAGCAAATATATTCAGTTTTAGATATTCGAGTTCGAGAAGCTTGTAAAATGTAAAAAGCGGTTTCATTTATCATTTTCTCACTTCCACAATTTTCTGCAGCAATAAAAATTCCATCACCTAATCCATCTACTAATAAAGTACCCATATCAGTAGAAGCGTGTAATTGTAATTGTTCTGGAGTTAAATCTCCATAAGCTCTACCAATAATAACAGGTGTTTTACATTCAGCATTTATTAGGTCAACAAAAAGGTTTCGCTGCTCTGCAGCTCCATGTGTATTATAGGTATCTATCATTAAAACAGCAGTACTGTCTGTTTTTAATTTGGCTATCAACTGCTCTGTTAAATCTGATAAAGTAACATATACCATGTTCATTTTATCAGATAATTCTGATTCATTCAAATACTCATCTACAGTTAAAAAAGGATAGGTGTTAAATGTATTTTTTTGTTTTAACCAAACTTTGTAATTATAAATTAAACCTAATGTTCCAGGCACTTCAAAATCAATTTCTTTATTACCTAAAAACACATAATCACAAGCTGCATCAGCAATATTCCACTTATCTAAAGGCACAGAATAGTTATATCCTAAAGCAAAAAATGAAGCTGGAGTAATGTTGTCTTTTAAACAAAAATCGTGTA
>JAUHYX010000201.1 GCA_030426285.1 bacterium | reverse complement strand
CGATCATCCATATGATCTTCTACCTGAATTGGAGACAAATGGTTATGAATGCTTGAGAATTATTCAACCTCAATGTTGGAAGTCTCAGGGAGTGAACTGTGAGACCGATGAGCCGGTAGTCCCAACACTGACACAGGTGCGATTCTTGCCCTGTGACCCAGACGCCTGCTGCGCTAACTATCTGCAAGCTTGGGAAGATGAGTGCGGCCAAGTGTATTACGTAGACAAGAGTATGAGGGTGCTCAATGCATCCCTTGGTGATGAAGCTGAGGCAGCTTACGATGATGATACCTGTGAGGAGTGCACACCTTCTTCGCCAACTGGAAACGAACCGCCGGGAATTTGTGAGGACGCATGTCATCGACAATTAGTTCGATACATGATGGAGAACTGGAGATCTTGGGAGAACGGGACTCAATGAACACTCAAATTTTGGAATATGGTTCTGTTCGGCAGTCAATAAGGAGTCTACTATGGGCATCGACGTGTTTGTTCGCTTTTCTATTTCATTCGCTTTGTGCTATGCATGAACTGAATGCGACGCAGCCCTTGAACGCCAGTGCCCAAATTGAAAACCATGCCGAGATTGACTCAGCGAAAATATTTTTGAGACTTGATACCGTGTTCCTAGCACATGTTGAAAAACTGGAATGCGGCGTGCTAGCCTACTCTCAACAAATTGAGTATCGAAGTCCAAAGGTACCTGTCCAGAATACGACTGTACGGATGGTCTTGGCCCATGGTTCGATGCTGACAACTAGTGACGACGTTGTTTCTCTCGTCCACAATGGCTTAGTAGTCGGAGTTGACCATGTTAGTGAGTCGATCTTAGTAAGAGAATCTACTCCAGAGGATCAAATGGCTCAAGACAAGAGTGTACTTGAAAGTATGCAGTCAATACTGTTTCGCAGTATGAGGATCGTTGATTGTGAGGATAACGGAGAGCTCTCCACTGTCACGCTAGAACCGGTTCGTGGCGGATATGGTTATGGTTTCATCAAACGTATACAAATACAATACAGTGAAAAGGAAAATGAACTAAGGCATGTCGAAATGATCTATAGCTCAGGACAGCTAAAGAAAGCCACTATTGTTTACTCGCTTTTAAGATTTGGACCTGAATACTGCTTTGATGAAGAGATACGAGAAATGTATAAGAAAATTGTTGTTGCTAGTCTCAATGGCAATCCGTTTCGTGGCTACGAAATAGTGGATGTAAGAAAGAAATGACGACTAATCCTTCTGACTCCCCATCGCTTTATCAGCATCACCAACTTTTTAACCAATGGTGTTACTTACTATGAAAAAATATCAAATACTGGCCTACATGTGTGTGGGTGCACTCGTATGGCTTGCAGGTTGTTCCGACGATACACCTACGGGTCCTCCAGATACCAACGACACTATTGACACATCGGATACTATCACGTATGATCCAGTGGGAAGTAACATCGAGATGATTGCCGTTGAGCCGGGGACTTTTCAGATGGGTGCGAACTATTATGTTTATGATGAAGCATCAGAGTTGCCTCGGCAAATGGTTACACTCACGCGTGCATTCGAACTTGGGAAGTACGAAATAACCAACATGGAATGGTACAAAATTATGGGTGGAGATGCACCCAATGATTCGCTTCGCGATAGACCTTTTAGTTTGTCTTCGTTCTACCAGATTGTCGAGTTTTGCAACGCCCTTTCAAAGAGAGAGGGACTTGATACTGCGTATGTCCTGGTCGACACTGTGTACTACTTAGAGTACAACGCCAATGGATATAGAACACCCACGGAAGCGGAATGGGAGTATGCATGTCGGGCTGGTACGAACATGGACACGTATATCTGTTCGTTTGAAGGCTTGTCGGACAAAGAACGACTAGACACAATGAATACCATCGCGTGGAATGGCTGGAGTACAGGTATAGATAGGGATGATCCCGGATTTATGCCAGTTGGCTTACTGCTTCCGAATGCGTGGGGGTTCTATGATATGCTGGGCAATGCTGGGGAGGTGTTGTTGCAACTCTCGATTCCTCCGACAGATCGTTCTTCAATTGATCCATATCATACGGGACCGATCGATAGAGAGTTACTAATGTGTTTTAGAGGTGGTACTACCACTGATACTCCAATTATTCCTAGGTGTGGATACCGGGGTAGCGGAGGCATTGAGGAGGCGAGGCTAATTTGGTATCATTTGGCAAGCTTTCGTATTGCAAGAAATCTTCAATAGCATGTCGTATCAATCACAAAATGAAATAGCGAGAAATCACTGTCTCGCAAAGCAAATTACTAGTTGATTTTGGTTGAATCGAATTAAATTTAGAACGAAGCCAGCAGTACCAATATGAAATTATGTTTGAGTGTGTTCCTGCTTTTAGAACTGTGTTGTCTGTCTATGATGGCACAAACCAAACAGCTAGATGAGATTCAGAATTCTACTCAATTTGAGACAGTTGTTAAGGCAACAGCATATAGTCTAAATTTCAATGAGTTGAGTTCATTCCAATATGCAGATGAACTTCCATTGGCCGACAATCCAGGGGCGACTCAATGTTCAGATCTGTGTGTTTCCAGTGCAAAGGCCCTTATCTCGTTCCACACAGCAGGAGTAGATGGTATTTATGAGCTTGGTGAACAGCCTTTTGACTCCGCTTGGTTGTATCTAAAGATTTACACTACTGGTGGAGCTTCGCCATCCCACACTCACTTCTTTGACACTCTACGTGTCAATTTCTCGACGGGACAAATGCTTGAGAAGCAGGCAGTAGAATTGAACCTCACAGACTTTCTTCAAGAATCTTGTTCGTCTTTAGGAAGTCATGACAAGTTTTGGATAGATGTCAGAGACTTTCAAGCCTTTGGTTCTAATGTTGACTCCATCCGCCTCGATATTACAATTACCGAAGAATACGCAGTCAGTCCGTTGAGCACAAGTAGTCCTCTTGATCCGGTTATTGAAGCTACCGGTATCAGTGGTACAAACCCGGTACTGTTTTCATGGGATCAAATCACCGCTTGCGCAAACACAGAGTATCCGAATTACCAAATTCAAGTTCTGCGCCTTTACAACACAAATGAAGATTTCAGGACAACGCCCGAGACCATTGAGGCAATCGTTGATTGGAGTCAGGCTCTAACGTTGGAAACGCACAGCTCGTTGAATGAGCTGGAGTTGACGCTATCAGAAGGAACGGGCTTCTACACCTATCGAGTGAGACCAATTGGAAATGTGTATCCGAACGGAGCGGGTCACAACTTGAATTGGGGCGTTTGGTCAGAAGGGTTAGACGATGGAACGCACCACCTTGAGCTCACTGCCGGAGTAGTCAAGGACGATCAAGGAAATGCTTATGGTGATTATGTTTTCTATTACGACCAGTTTAATGATACCCTAAACTGGATTCATTCGCGATCATTTGCAGAAGGAAATGGTAGTGGATTGCAAATTTCGGAAGGTCTTGTCGTGGCGGACGGTTTGTTCAATTCTAGACAGCAGTCAGCCAGACCAATGTCACAGGATTCCATTCTTGTTACACAAACACAATACGATTATACTGGCCGAGCCGCTATGCAAACACTTGGTGTGCCGGTAGACCAACAGAAATTGGAATACGTTCCTTCTCTGCTTCAACACAATAGTGAATTGTACACTGCTAAGAATTTTGATACTGATTCCAAAGCATATGCACCAGACCCGGTAGATGGTGGTCCGTTGACGGACTACTATTCCAATAACAACACTGATCTGCGTATTCCAAGTGCAGATTCTCTGCCTTTTTCACGAGCACTGTATTATCAGGAATCATCATCTCGTGTTAAGGAACAGTCCATGGCTGGAAGAGTTCATTCCGTTGGGAATAGCAGAACGCTGCGTACTGTGTATAGCGATGTAAAAGACATAGAGTTGGTTAGTGTGTTTGGCGATGAAGCACCTTCCGCCTCTAGTGCGACGAAAGTAATTACATACGACGCAAACAATGTCGCAAGTGTTCAGTATATCAGTAAGGAAGGTAAAACTCTAGCGACCGCATTGAAATACCAGGCCTTCGGTGATTCTCTGCTTCTGGAAGTGGATCTATCGCATGATTCTATAAATGCAATTAGTTTGTCGGATACTCTACAAACTTTTGAGACTGTTTTGATCGGCCAAAAATTGTCTGGCTCAAAGAAGTTTACGATTTCCGACACAGTAGATCTCAATCTAGATTATTCACTGGACCGCAACAGATTGGTAGACGAGTGCGAGGAGTTGTGCTTCACTTGTGACTACAATGTTGAGTTGCAACTCATAAAGTTGCCCGAAGCGAATGACTCTAGCGGTCCCGTTGTTTTGTGGGAGGTATTTGCCTACCTTCCTGCAGACTCGTGTGAACTGTCTTTGGAACAATACGATACGACGGGGACAACAACGTTGAATCCGGGTACCTATAAGATTGTCAGAACCTTGTATCCGAACACTCTTATGCCAGATCCAGATTCTCCTTCTGACTCGATTAGAGCCTTGGATTGGCACAAGAGGCGCATAGAGGCGGTAGCCTTGGCTAGTGCAGACTCTTTAATGTCTGAAATTTTCAATGATTCATTGTTGGGTATTTTCTACTCTGCTGATTCAAATCATAACGAACATGTGTACAAACAACTGCTAGTAAGCTACAAGTCCTTTTACGAATCTTTGGGACAAGATAAATCAGTACAATTGGATCAATGCACAACAATTGACTTCCTTGAGGCAGATTGCGAATTCCCATGTGACGAGCCAGGTCCATATATGTGGGGCGAAATGTTGCAGAATACGTGGGGAACTGGTTCCGACGATCTCAATCCGTTGAACGACAATATGGATTGGTTTCTCGGTGAAGGTATATATGCTGGAATCACTGCAAATGAGATTGATGAATTGTTGGAGAACATCCTTTCTGACCAGGAATACTCATATAAGTGTGAAGAAGTGCATGCTTGTTGGTCGGCCATTGTTGAACAGTTTCCGTCTATGTTTTGTCAAATGCATGAGGATGGAACAATCAAAAGGGATCAAGATAGTGTTGCATTGTTCCTGCCAGATGCTGACCTACTTGCTACGTTCATAGACTGTATAGGACGCAAATTTCACGGCGTTTCAGCCGATCCTCTGGGTGCCGAGGGGTATGTCACTCATGCATACAAGTATTTTTACTACGACGTGAATGTAGTCGATGACTCTTGTAGAATCAAACTTGGATTTTCAGGCCCGCCGTATCACAACGACTGGATTGTAGATGACGCAACCGACACCACTGCTATTGAAAATTTCAAGCGTCTATATGTGTGCACAACTGAAGATTCAGAAGTGCTTCAAGAAAAACTTGAAGAGGAAGACATTGCCGATCAGCTCTTTAGGGGACAATTGGATTCAATTAGAGCTTGGCAGAGTGATTGTTACGACGGATGTGAAGACCGGAGAGAAATATTCAGAAATGAGATTGCCGCAGAGTATGTTCGCAACGGCTACTATGTAGAGGGATTTAGAGCTCGTCCGCAATCAATGGAAACGCCTCCTGTGATTGGGGAAGACAAGTTGGAGTGCCTTGTTGACCTCATGATTCTTGAATGTCAGGAAATGTGTACGTTTCCCTACGACAGCGTGCAGATGACCAATCCTGAAGACGCCAATGACAAGGTTTGGGTGTTAGACGGTGGGCTAGATGGTACAGAGTTCGAGGAGTATTTTCAAGCGCACCATTACCCATTTACTGATATCAAACTGCACACTGATTCTGTATGTCCAGAAGGGTACAGACACATAGGTACAGGTGCAGATACGAATTCGTTTGATTGCGTGTATCTTTTTGTTGATTCGCTCAATGTACTATTGGATGAATTTCGAGACACGATGACCTCAGATGAACAATTTTTCTCCTATAGAGATCTATTGTTGTCTTTTCATTCGGTCTGTCCTGCTTTGCAACAGTTTTGCATTGATATAAACGACGCTAACGTTCTCGTGAACAAGCATTTAAGCACATATTTCAATTACGAAGAGGGATATGACTACTCAGTATCTCCTCCTCAAGAGCGTTGTTTTATGTACTACGATGCTCCCGTTCAATCTGACTCGTACACTGAAAGTGATCCACATCCGCTAGTCGATTGGCTAAACAGTGCATTTGATTCTGTTTGGCTGCGACCAGTTCACATAGATTCTGTGTCATTTGTTGACTCATTGTCTACAGCACACATGTTTGGTCCCGAACCTTACGGCTACATGAGTGTCGACTTTACAGGATTTAGAGACCCGCTACAGTACCTCGTTCAGAAGTGTATAGACAAAAATGGAAATCTCGTGT
>JAUHYX010000200.1 GCA_030426285.1 bacterium | reverse complement strand
GTTGTTGTTCAGCGATGTATGATTAATCACCTTGAGCCAACCATGAACTGTGTAGTGTAGTTGATATCCTAAACTTAGTTCTGTCCAATCTCGGTTCGCGCAAGTGAACCATGGGCATAGTGCTCATACGTGGCATCGTTCTTCTAGCTCACACCGTTGAGCGACGAAACTCGTCAGCGTATTTTGAACCTCACCTTTGCACATTGTGGACCTCCAAACTGATCGGACAACATAACAATTTGCTTTCCACATTTTTGAGCCACGTCAAATCTTTGTTCATTCCTCTCAAATACACATGTCTATACTCTAGCATGCCCGTTGGGCATTGTTTCTTAGCCCAGGGTGAGCGAGCGCCAGCGTGTGTGTATACCACAACGTGAACGTTTGGGCTGGACGCTTTACAAACTCTCACCTGATGAGCATATCTAGGAGTATTACGTACGCCAAGACAGCATGATTGGCTACGTTACACCTATGCAAACTCTGCGCGGTAAATAGCCGGCGATCTACGCCAAATGCAAGAAACGAGCACAGAAAGCCGCAGCTTCAGGTGATCCTGTACGAACAAAGAATGTATATTAAACAATCCAAACCGAGTTGTGCTGTTTCTTGTGAGTCATAAGGTTTCATAAGCATGATTCCAACACAAATACAAACGACTCATTTGAAGACAATAACTATAGAATTTTAAAGATGAAGAATAGACAAGAACACGGACAATGAACTTCAATCAAGCAACACCAATTCTCAGAATTTTCGATGAAAAAAAGGCGAAAGAATTCTATATCGACTACTTAGGGTTTAAGGTTGATTGGGAACATCGATTCGAAAGGGAAATGCCGTTGTATCTGCAAATTTCAAGGGGTGGATGCCACTTACATCTGTCGGAACATCACGGAGACGGAACCCCAGGAACGAAAATTAGAATTGAGTGTGATGATGTGAAAGGATTCTATATGGAGTTAAAATCGAAAAAATACCGCTATCTGAATCCAGGAATTGACAAAGTACCGTGGGCACAACAGGAGATGTGTCTTGCTGACCCATTCGGGAACACGCTGATCTTTTTCAAGCAATAGCATCACTACTATTTAGGATTTGATGAAACAGTTAGGTTTGCTTAGAACCGGCTGTCGCAGAACATCTGTTGTTTACGCCGAAAAGATGCAACAAACCCACTATTGTAGCGAGCGAGTTACGGAACTCATTGGCTCGTTTGACTATTGAGCCAACGGAAACCAATCAACAGGAAACAATTATCGTCTAAGACAGTACAATGCGACCACTTACCTGTACCCCAACTTTTTCATTCCAGCGTCCACAACTGCTTTTGAAAGACCAAAATGTAGCTCAACATCATGAGTGTCGCGAATAAATTCATCACATTGTGGATCATGCCCCACCAATCCAAAATCGACGATTATACTGATAATCTGAGAAATAATTATCATGACACTCTTCTCATTGTTTGAATCCCAATATGGAATGCTCAACCCAATCTGGGTTGAATACAAGCGCAAGTCAAATGTTCCAAAGTCCAGTTCCAATGAGTCAGTTTGATCATAGTAGTGAGCTTCAAATCGTAAACCGTGTGATCTAAGAGACAGCATCAACGACTCTCTAAACTCCAGGCTCAAATATTGCTCAGGATGTTCAGACAGCAACTCGTCTGCAAAGACTTCCTCGACATTCGACTCGTTGAGCCCTTCGAATCGAACAAAACTGATCCCGTATCCCATAATCTTTCCTCGAAATGAAACTGAAATGATGTACTCTTACGCCTCACAAGCTGGACAGCCAGCGTTCAAAAATAATATGACTATGAGAAACACTTGGAGAATACAACTGGCTTGTAGAATGTTGGCGGCGTGTAAAACTTTTTATCACGGTTCATGAGTTTTGGGCACATGCCTACAAATACTCTCGAATCTCATCATGATTCAGAATCCACTGAATTGTCTCTATTCCTTGGTAGATGTCAGATTTCAGAGCCAACAAGTCGCCAAAGAATATTTCACCTAGAATTTCGCTTTCATTCTGCAACAAAAAGTAGTGATCATAGTCAAATGGCTGCCAATCAGAAGGATGCCAATGTGTTCTCGCAGAAAAGGTCGAACAATTGTAGATAAGCCTAAAGCCAGATTCCAATTTTCGTACTTCAAAGAAACTAGCGTATTCGTCTTCTAAATCAAGTGGGCAACATGCAATTCCGGTCGAGTCGATGGAATCCAAATCACCTAAGAACAATTCCAATGACTTTTGAAATCGACACAACATATAAATTAGACGAGATTGCCAAACGTTTGGAATGGGCTCTGCCCAATAAGCGTCACTTATGTAAAAACTAGTGCCCTTGAATCTGATAGCAACAAAAAATTCTCTTTCCACAAGGAATTGGACAAAACCAAAACTAATCATGTGAATATTCAATCCTCCGTAAGCGTTGGCGAGCTACCTAGTCGCTCTTAATCACGAGAAAACCATTTTCTTACGAACCAATTCACTCCTCCGCACCTCTGATTATTTCAACGACTTTCTCATCTAAACAATCTAGTACTACTCTTCGCATGTTCGATGCATGTTGACTAGTAGCAAAAAATCGAGGGCTACGTTCTTGCGGGATTTCATTGTAGACCAGATGTCTCTTCCATTCATATACTCCCGTGAAGTCATCAACAGGGGAAACTGTAATACTATCCTTCAGTTGTCCATCGTCCCACAGGTATCTCAACTTTAGCCCCCAACTGGTACTGTCAACTCGTTTGAAAGAGAGAATTGTAAACTCAATTGGATAGTCATTCCAACTGTCATCTATGAATATGTCCCCTGCTATCTCGATAACTGATAATTTGCCGCTACATGGAACCTCAAGAAAAAAGTCTCCCTTACTCCTATCGAATTTTACTTCTAACCACTTGCTGGAATCTACGACGCTGAAGTACCGTTCGCTCCCCCTAGTCGAATCTGGGAACAATTGGTTGGAGCTCATACTAGGCTCCTCTGTACTCTGGCATGACAACATGCAAGAAACAATGAGCAGAACCGGTACCGACTTCTTCATTCTTTGTTTGCCCTTACTTGCTTCACTAGAAACCTAGAATCTGGTTGGGTATTCTCAAGAGTTGTCACAGCGAGAAATATACTCAGAAGAGCTTAGACGCAAAAAGTAGTTTTGTGTGAGATTTCTTGTGCCCGTATTAGGGCCGAGCCAAAAATTGTATGAAAATAGTAACAAAGATCGTTGCCTCAACCCTACGGTACATGCCCGTAGAATACCACTCACGATGTTACCAATCCCAATTGTTCCTCTCAATGACAACACGTTAACTCCTTAGCATGCCCGTAGAAGCCAATTCATTCTCTTGACAATCCTACGTGTTCCTCTCAATGGCAACACGTCTACTCCCTGGCATGCCCGTAGGGCATAATTTCTTAGCCCAGGGTGAGCGAGCGCCAGCGAGTGTAACCCTGGGTTGCGAGCCCTTCCTCCCAATTTTTTTGTTTGCACCCGACAGGGTGCGATTGAGGTGTTCAAATCTAAACGCATGGTGATCGCACCCTCTCGGGTGCTACAGGGAAAATCGTACGTGGGTGTGGTCGTTCCTCAGGGTTGCTCTCGTGCTAGCGCACTCGTTTACCCTGGCTAAGAAACTGTGCCCTGTCGGGCACAGAGAGAACCTTGCCAAATTATAGAACACTCATGGCAGTTTGTTCGTTGCAATGCTGAGACAGAGCACGCCCGCCTCTACAAAACACATGTGCAGCTATCAATCGTCTCTTCTACTTCTGCGTTCGTCTCGATCATCATCTTCGTCGTCGTCCTCACTCTCTGGTCGTTCCTTAGTGCCAAGAGATACACACAAGGATAAACTCAGGTATGACTTTTCTTCTTCCAAGTCCTCTCTACCAAAGAGATTGCTGATATTGTAGCGAACATCTACACCTACATTGGTGATGATTGCGTTGATGTCAAAGCCAGCCCCAACCGAAGCACCGACCCTGTTATAAGAAGTACTCGTTGAAATCGGAAAATCAAGTGGTAGTTGATTTGAAACAACATCTATTGAGTTGAAATTGATGGTATACTGAAGGTCTGCGGCTATGTACACACCCAAAACTGTACGGAGTATGGGATATTCGAATCCGGCAAACAGAGGTACAATGTTCTGAGTTGACGTCAAATCTGCACGTAGCGAAGAATCTTGCGGGTGATACACAGTTATATCGCTTATGGGAAATCGGTGATATCCAGCGCCCATGTAAAAAATTGTTCCCGCTTCCATCGGTTCGAAGTAGTATTTCAACAACCCATGATATCCCAATTTTGCAGTTTCGCGCACAACATCTGCGAATTCTTCAGAGTTCAGTTCACTGCGAAGACGGTCTACATTGTATACATTGTTGATGTTTTCACTTGGGGTTGACAATCCCGCTCCAAAAACAAGCGTTTGTGCTTGTACGACAGTTCCGCAACTCAGTGCCACTATCGCAAACAAGAGTGTTACTACTTGCTTATGTAAACATTTCATTGCGTCTATTGATCCTTGAAGTGGATTATCTTGCTCTTTAATTTTTTGTACAACAATGCCCTTGCTCGAAACAAATGTGCTTTAACTGTTCCAAGAGGTAAATCTAGCTCGTCAGCAATGTCCTGGTAGTCCATCTCTTCTTCGTGTCGGAGCTTGATGACTACCTTGTACTTGTCAGGCAATGACTCAACAGCTTTTTGCAACAATCGCAGCTTATCCGCCTGTTGCATATCTGCGTCCGGCATCCATTGCGTATCCGCAATCTCAAACTGCAATTCACCATCTTTTGTCTCGATTGGCCTGTCAATCGAAAATGTTTTTAGACGCTTCTTGCGGAGAAAGTCGATACAGTGATTTGAGCCAATCTTGTACAGCCACGTTGAAAAGGCATAGTCGTGATTAAACGTATGCAAAGCTTTGAACGCCTTTACAAATGTCTCTTGTACTAAGTCTTCAATCTCATGTGAGTCGCGCAACATCTTGCGCATTAGTGCGGTTATAGCCGGAGAATATTTTTGTTGAAGACGAGCATATGCTGCTTGATTGCCGTCCAATGCGTCCGCAATCAATTTCTTGTCTTCCACGCGCGACTTTTTCTGCCGCTCGGATTTTGTTGCAATTCGTTCTGATTTATCCACTCTTCCTACCTACCTGGTTGACGTACAACTTAAGAAAATGGAGAGTGTTTTGGAAAGACATAATCTGTTATCTCAGTTGAATTGGGCCCAATGTGGTTCGCAAGACATCTGAACCGCCAAAAATTTCGACTGTTCCAACATACGTGCCGGCTGCTACACTTTTTTGCTGTCGACTCCTTCCATCCCAAACCACAGTGTTTTCACCAACTCTTGGTTGGAATTCAAGCGTATTCACGAGTTGACCGTGCACGCTATAAATTCTGAGAACCCCTTTGAATGGCATCAGATTGTCTTGAATATCAAAAGCGAATGTTACAGAGGTTTCAAAAGGGTTTGGGAATGCTGGTTGAGCAACAATTTTTGCCATGCGAACAACCTGCAATGTTCGAAATGTTGAGGTTGTATTGCCGCTTCGGTCAGTTGCTGATACAACTAGTGAGTTGTTTCCTATATCTAAATCTACGGTATCCAACGCAATTACAACGCGCGCAAACGAGGTGTCGGCCACTTCACCAAACACAACACTAGCAGGAAACACTGTTCTGCCGTTGAGCTCTATTGAGACGCTTTGAGGGTCGTTCCACAGTTGCCTACTGTTGTCATACACTTCAATTGTGATAGCAGATCGCTGCGGAACAAAGTCTCCCGATGCAACTGCAATATCATTTGCATACACGTCGATGCTCGGGCCAATGTTGTCTAGTGCAGTCCGCAGAGATCCTCGAACTTCATTGTTGTATGTATAGAGTTCGCGAAATGGAGTCTGTTTGATTCGACTACTTACCGTGTTGCTCTCTCCTACTCCCTTAGATGGAAGCCAGATGGAGGACGACAACGAAAAGCTTGGTCCGAGCGGTGGTACATAACCAACTGTTTGTTCAGATGATTCAACTTCTGATGGCTCCAAATCATCAGAAACAACTGTACGGACCACGATGCCATTGCCAGCAACTCTTCTCGATAGATTCTGCACAACAATATTGGCAAATGCGTCTTCGCCTTGTAGCACCACCTCATCGGGAAATGAACTTTGCTGTGCACTCACGCCATATTCAGGAGTTGGCTCAAAATGTAGTCCGGCCTGCTGAATGACAACTTCGCTCCCAACGACGCTCTTTGACACATCCAATTGCAGTTTCAAGAACGGATATGTAAGCGG
>JAUHYX010000199.1 GCA_030426285.1 bacterium | reverse complement strand
ACACCTTTCCAAACATGTCAATTGCCACATTCTCTGGTACTCGGTTTGAGCAATCATAATTGTGTTTCCCGAGCTTGGCATTGGAGCTCGTGTAGTGGATAATGCGACTGATAAAACTCTTACCAGCCCCCTCTTCACCGCGAATCCAGACGGGATGAAACTCACTTGCGAGCGAAAAGAGAACCAGTTCACGGGCGCGCTTGGCGAATTTGCTCTGTCCCGTGATGGCTTCAATTGTGTACTGTTCACGCGTTTTTTCCAATTCTTCGGAAAAATGTTCGCGCAGCCGACCAACCTCGAGTGCCCTTTGTATTCTGAGCTTGAACTCATCTGAGTCAATCGGTTTCGTGATATAGTCCACCACGCCTTCTTTCATCGCTCGTACGGCTGTGTCTACTTTTGACTCGGTGGTAAGGAGGATAAATGGTGTGTTTGTTAAAAAACTTCGCACATAACGAAGCACGTTCATACCGTCCATACCGGGCATAAGCAAATCACACACTATCACATCTGGTTGACTATGTGACAGGCTGGCTATGAACTCAGCCGGTGTTTCAAACAGCTGTACGTCAGTTCCCTCGGAAGACAACACCTTGCCAATGTACTTGAGCATGTGCTTATCGTCATCAATAACCGAGATCAGAGTTCTCATAAATCCGCTGCATTCTGTTGTACTCTTCGCATTACCTACAAGCAAGCACAAATCATGCCATTTGCAACAGTTTTCGAGTTTTACGAATAACTACCCGTAAAACTTATGGATATTTGTCATAAGAACAGTAAATTGCCGTGATCCAAAAACCATACGTCCCTAACAACGACGGAAATAGATGTTTATGCTTTCAGGAGGCACTATGCATTTTCCAGGAAAGACGCTCTTAGCTGGGTGTGTCCTTTCTCTCTCCATTTTGGCGGCCGGTTGCAGCAATCAGATCACTGAAGAGCAGCTCGCTCAGATCCAAGAGTTGCGCAAGCAAGAGGCTCAGTTGAAAGACGAAGTTCGCAAAAAAGAAGATGAGTTGAGTCGGCTTCGCAGCGAGGTTGATGCTCGCCAAAAAGAGCTGGACAACTGTCTGGAAATGAAAGCATTTGTGGAAGAAAAGCTAAAGAATTGGCCGAATGTATGGCCTGACTACGATCCGAATGCTGAGCAAGTGGACGTAAACGCAGAAACTAAGTAGAACCTGATTTAATTTGTACAACAGGAACAATTGGATAAACGATGTATAGACTTTACTCAGTTATCATTTTGATGTTAATCGCAAGTGTCAGCTTTTCAGCTGCTCAAGTTGTCGATCCTGCCAACAAAAGAGATCAGGAACTCACGCAAGACGAGGCTATTGCCCGTATTGCTACGTTTCAGAAGCAGGTAGAGGAACTTGAAGCTCAGTTGTCTGGCCTTGTGACCGACACAGAAGCACTCGAACAAAAACTTTCAGAAATCAATGCTGCTCTCGCCGAATGCCGCGAAGCACTGTACGCGATGATAGGCGCAACTCCTGACGATGTTGCTGCTTTTCGTCAGCAATTTGGTACTCTGAAAGGAAGAGTTCGCGAATTTGAAGGATTGAATCCTAAGCAGCGCTGGGAACAGCGCGACGAATGGACGTCGATGCGCGACGATCTCAACGAAATGCGCGGTAACAAAATCGCTGTTCTTCCTGAGTTTTTCCAAGCCATTATCGATTTGGCTTCTCGCATCCGCAAGATTCAGCCAGAACCGCAAGAAAAGTACTACACAGTTGGTACGTGGAGCAAAGACAGAGACTGTTTGTGGAACATTTCCGCTCGCCAAGATATTTATGGTGATGCGTTCCAGTGGCCTCGTATCTGGCAAGCGAACACAGATCAAATCCGCAATCCGGATATCATTCACCCAGGCCAACGCCTTCTTATCCCAGCACCTGGCGCAAAGTCGTCAGATGAAATCAAGGCCGAGCGTCGCTACTGGCGTAAAAAAGCTTCCGAAGCACAAGAAGATTCTCCAGCAACAGGCCAGAGCACGGATTCAAACTAATGAGCCCGTCTACATTTTCGTAAGATTAAAAAAGTCCCGATGCATTCGCACGGGACTTTTTTATTTTAGGACACCCGCAACCACTATTTATGGAGACAAATACACTTGCTGAGTGAACGCAAATTGAAACTAGACGATACGGATCGACTATTGCTCCTCGGTACAAATGATGAGCATTTGCGACTGATTGAGCGCCGGTTCCAGACGTCTATTGTCGTGCGCGGAGAAGACCTGATTCTGCGCGGCGACAGTGATGAAGTAAAGACCATTGAACGCATTTTTGATGAGTTAAAATTTGTACTGCGACGTACAGGCGAGCTGAGCTCTTACGATGTAGAAAGTGTCCTAGAATTGGTTCTTGGGGAAGATGGTGAGCGGCACATCCCTACATCAGGCGAGTTGGTGTACAGCGGCAACAAAATTCAAATTAGAGCTCGTACGCCAAATCAAAAGCAGTATGTCGACCTCGCCCGCAAGAGTGATATCACATTTGCCATTGGTCCTGCCGGCACAGGTAAAACATATCTCGCTGTGGCCCTCGCCGTAGCGGCGTTGCGAAATGGTGATGTCTCTCGACTCGTGCTCTCACGTCCGGCAGTTGAAGCTGGTGAGTCATTGGGTTTTCTCCCCGGCGACATGCAAGAGAAAGTTGACCCGTACTTGCGTCCCATCTTTGACGCACTCCTCGAAATGATGGGCGGTGAAAAACTAAAGATTCTGATGGAAAAACGCATTGTCGAAATCATTCCATTGGCTTTTATGCGCGGTCGTACGTTCAACAACGCCTTTGTGATTCTCGACGAAGCACAAAACACAACCACAGTGCAAATGAAGATGTTTCTGACGCGAATCGGACGAGGATCTAAAGCAATTGTCACTGGAGATATCACGCAAACTGATTTGCCCCGCCACAAAGAATCGGGACTTCGCCATGTGCGTGAGGTATTGCAACATGTTGATGGCATTTCTTTTATGTATTTTGACAAGCGAGACGTGGTGCGCCACAAGCTAGTGGCCGAAATTATCCACGCCTATGAACAAGCTGAGAAAGATTCATCAGATGTGTAAGTGTCTGATTCTTGTGCCACAACATTGAGCAAACGCCGTTGTTAGGACTGATAAGCATAGGATTCGTTGAGATTACCTGGATTGACATCGTTGATGTCATTATCGTTTCGTTTGTCCTATACAAACTGTACCAGATCGTCCGCCGTACTATTGCTCTGCAAGTGATCCTTGGATTGCTGCTGATTCTGGCGCTGTACTTCATCACCGAAGCCACAAATCTGCGCAGCCTGAACTGGATCATTGATTCGCTGTCAGATATTTGGCTGATTGCGTTTATCATCCTTTTTCAACCGGAATTGCGACGCCTGCTCCTGACATTGATTCGCACCCCGCTGCTTGATTTTTTTACCACGTCTACTGTGGAATCTACCGTCGACGAGCTCGTTGTGGCGGTGAATGAAATGTCTCGGTCTCACACAGGTGCTCTAGTTGTCTTGGGAAAAGGACGAGACATTGCTGCAGTCAACGAGTCGGGCATTCCGCTCAATGCAAAGGTTTCGCGCGAACTCTTATTGTCTATTTTCAATGAAAAGTCGCCCCTGCACGACGGAGCTGTTGTTATTCAAGATGGGGTCGTAGAACGCGCTCGATGTATCCTCCCTCTGTCTACCACCACCTCCTATCGCGAAAAGGACCTCGGTACACGTCACCGTGCAGCGTTGGGTCTTTCGGAGCAAGACGATGTTATCGTTCTGGTTGTCTCGGAAGAAACAGGTCAAGTGTCCGTTGCCGAAGACGGAATTTTTTATCTAGACCTCGAGTTAACAGAACTTGAGCGACTGTTACAGCAAAAATTGAATTCAAACAACAATAGCAAAAGCAAACAACCGTTTTTGGACTTTTCATCGGGCAACTGATGGGTCAAAAAAAATACGCAAATGAGAGAGTGAATACACCGTGGCATTAACCACCTATCAGGCAAAAAGACGCGAGCTCGTAGAAGAATTGCGCAGTAAAGGCATACAAGATTCACAAGTGTTGCAAGCCATTGGAACCCTTCCAAGAGAAGAGTTCGTGCTTCCCGCATTTAAGGCAAATGCATATGACGACACGGCGTTGCCAATTATTTGCAAACAAACAATTTCACAGCCATATACAGTTGCCTACATGACTGAGTTGCTAGGTGTGCAGCCCGGCGACAGAGTGCTTGAAATTGGTACCGGTAGCGGGTACCAGGCAGCTGTTTTGGCCACCATGGGAGCCTGCGTGTTTACGGTTGAACGCCACCAAGAATTGCACGAAGCCGCTTGTAAAATATTTGAAGCTCTTAACCTGAGCATTGCTGCATACCGCGGCGATGGTACGCTGGGTTGGAGCTCGTTTGGGCCCTATCAAGGCATTATCGTCACTGCGGCCGCTCCCGATGTACCAACATCGCTTGCAAATCAGCTCGCTATTGGTGGTCGTTTGGTCATTCCTGTTGGTGACAAAGACCAACAAAAATTGTATCGCGTAGTTCGCACCGGAGAAGACGACTTTAGTGGTGAAGAACTAGAAGATTTTCGATTTGTTCCGCTGATTGGACGCCAGGGATGGGAGAAGTAAATAACGCCGACCCTATACTCGTTCTGGCAGGCCCAACAGCATCTGGCAAGTCTCATCTTGCCGTTGAAGTAGCTCACATTCTCAATGGTGAAATTGTGAATGCAGACTCACGTCAAGTGTATGCACAGCTCTCAATTGGCACCGCCAAACCAACTGAAGAAGAAATGGGTGGCATACCTCATCATATGTTTGATGTGCGTTCTCCCGATGAACGAATTTCCGCAGGAGAATGGGCCAAAGAAGCTCAGGCAGTGTGTCGAGAAATTCAGCAACGCGGACGCGTTCCCATTGTCGTTGGCGGTTCCGGACTGTATATTCAAGCCCTCACAGATGGATTTGTGGAAGAGCCTTCAGGTGTGCCAGAAAGCATTTCAAACGAGCTCCAACAAGAACTCTCCGAACGCGGAGCGGAAGCATTGTACACGGAACTAGAATCAGTCGATCCCGCTTCGGCTGCGTTGTACAGTGACAAGAATCCCAGAAGAGTGTTGCGCGCACTTGCTTGGTTTCGTCATGTAGGGAGTCCGATTTCCGAAGCAAAGCAGACGCAACACCCGGGCATGCAAGCGATCTGCTTTTGCTTATTCCCGGATCGTGCACAGTTGTACGAGCGCATCAACAAGCGAACCAGCAAAATGTTTGAACAAGGTTTGGTAGAAGAAGTGCAAGTATTACTGACGAAGTACACCCCAGACGTTCAGTCACTACATACTGTTGGCTATCGCGAAGTTATCGACTACCTCAATGGCTTAATCTCGTTAGATCAGGCAATCAACTTTACAGCACAAAAAACTCGCAATTATGCGAAACGACAGTACACGTGGTTTCGCAAAAGAGACATGCAGTTTATAGAAGACCTCCACCCTAGGCTTGCGCGCGAGATTTCTGAGAAGTATATTTCCGCTCGCAGTGCGGCAGCAAACAGTAAAGAGACAAACCAACAATGAAGCAATTCCTAATAGCGTTAGCGCTAATTTCGTGTATTTCTACATACTCGATCGCCTCAGAATCGGCGAAGGAAATGCCAAGGTTAACGGCTAGTGCTGCGCCAACCGCAAAAGACTCAATTGCTGCACTCACACGATTGAAAAGCAGTCTAACAAGTGCTTTGAACGACCGAATTCTGCGACGTGCCGAAATCGGCGTTTGCGTTGCTGATGCTACAACTGGCAAAGTCATGTTCGAACGCAATAGCGAAAAAGCACTGACTCCGGCAAGTACTACAAAGCTCTTTTCTACGTTTACAGCATATCACATTCTTGGACCTCATTTTACGGTGCCCACATCAGTGTGGACCGATTCGCCTACAATTTTGGATGGAGTTGTCGACGGCAATCTGTACATCGCCGGTTCAGGAGACCCTCTGTTTTCGACTGACGACGCCGAATTTCTTATGCAGCAAATTGTGGCCTTGGGAATTAAGCGTGTCAAAGGTGGCATCTATGCAGATGGAACATTTTTCGACGGTGTAACAGACCGCAAAACTTATGCTGGCGATAGAGACCATGTACAAAAATTGCCGCCAATTAGTGGCCTCACGCTCAACCGAAACCGCATTAAGGTGCATATTACAGCGAATGGAAAGCGAGTAGGCCAAACTGCCGTGGCATACACCTCACCTGCTTCTGATGCTATACATGTTGTTGTTTGTATAGTTTCATCTTCTTGACCAACATAAGTAGTTACTGTAGTTACATT
>JAUHYX010000198.1 GCA_030426285.1 bacterium | reverse complement strand
CATGTTATTTCGTTCGCTGGTCTTGTTTGGTCAGCATGGACTGGACACGATTCCAGTTATTCAAGTGGACCTCATAGATTCTGGCTTTCAAACTCATCCCTTTGCTTCGTTGGATCTATATGAAGGTCAGGCATTTACTGACAAAGAGGTTCGAGATATCACAGGTGAAAACTCTTGGCATTTTAACACACTGTCTGTCAGTGCAATGCAACCTGATATTATTGTTAGTTCTGGTGTAGAAACAGACAACTTGAAGGTGTTGTTGTTCCCGAATCCTAGCTCCGGAGAGTTAACCCTTCAGGCTGTTGGAACTAGATTTGGGGATTATTCGCTGCAGATTGTCAGTGTCAGTGGCGCGTTGCTCCACACTGAACAAATGCGGATAAGTAGCCACGACACTCAAGTCATGTTGAATTTACAACAATTGGCTTCTGGTTATTACATACTTCGCCTCAAAGGGCAAGACAATTTTGTTCTTGATTCACCATTCATGATTGTAAAATAAGGGGGCTGCTATGCGTTTACTTTTTATGTTCTTCGTGCTTTGTTTTAGCGCTCAAAATTTTAGCAAAGCTCAATATTACCTTCAATCTGCAGAAGATGCGCGCAGCGCAGGTGAAACATACGATGAGCGAGGGTATGGAAGTGCAGCTGCTGTTAGCGTGGATGGTAATTTAGTTGTAAGCAACCAGAATGGTAATGTGTCCTATTCGTATCCAATCAGTTCCTACTCAAGGTTCGGACATCCTGTGAATGTGTCATTGAATTATTCAGGTAGTGTAAGTCACACAAGCTACTCACGTTACATGATGGGAAGTTCCGTAATTGGGTATGGATGTGACAACTGGATGAGGTTTCAGAGCAATCAACCATTGTGGATGATTTCTGTAAATGGATTTGCGGTTCAGACACTTGGCTTTAACTCGAATTACGTGGTGAATCCTGCAACAATTGTCGACACAAACCGGACTAGTTTTGGCAACGCAGATTTGCTTTGGACTGTGGATGGTTACGATGTGATGAACAGAATGCGCCCCCTATTAGAGGGCTGCTTCCATCAAGACGAGATAAAAATTCTACGAGGCGATGGAAGTGTTATGGTGTTGAAAAACTCTTATTCGCTCACTAACTCAGAGCCTGGCGCAATGCCTTCTGGCTGTACATCACAAGGGGCTTATGACTGTGATTCTCTGTACATTGGTCACTATTATGTTGACGGACCAGATGCGCAAGGCTATGCTTTGGTTGAATACAATTCAACTGCATGGAGCGACGCCATATTTGGGAAATCGTGGGCACAGGCGGAGGCACAAGAGAAAACCAGGGTAGTCAGATACTATCCTGGAGACGGATTGGAATATGTATTCATGGAGTGGAAGTCTCCTTTTGGAGAGATACCATTTCGAGAAGAACAGTGGTATGATTTTGGCCATGACCTGAACATGCCGAATGCAGACAATCTGTCGCAAACGGATCTAAATGCGCACCAGCATGCTGCAGTAAGTGTTCGACCATTTGGTAATTCATTAGCCCACCCTACAGTTTTTTACTTGCAAGAAATCAATACTGGTAGTAGAACTGTTGTTGAGTTTACCTATTCGAGGCACAATCAGATCAACCCATTTGGCTCTTCGGCAGATAAAACACGTGGTAGGGCGTTCCTTTCAGAATTCACAGATCACGAGCTAGCTTATACTGGCAATTCAATTACCTTTACCACAGGTGGGAGGACAACTAGTGTCAAGATTGGAGAATCTGTCAAATATGGAAAAGGCGCACATGACCATTTGCCGGCCTCATACGGAAACTTTTGGTATAATATGAATACCATCGCAATGGGTGCAATTCTGTTTCCAGATTTCTTCAACGTCAAGTCGCTGGTAACTGAGATAGTTGATCCTCAGTATAGAAGAACAAAGTTTGAATATGAAGACTATGAGAGGAGATATGAGGAATATAAGTTCCCGCAAAGAGAGAATATCTCTGACCATGACGACTATTTTCTAGTTTCTGGAAAACGCTTGAAAACAGTGGAAACGAGTCTTGATAAAAAACTAATTGCATATAGTGGCGAAGTTGACGAAGTATTAAACTACAATGCAGTTCCGGCCTTTACAGATGGAATAGATGATCGGCTGCTTCATATTGCAGATACTGTTTTGAGTTATGGCTACAATGGTGGTTCTACTATGGAGCTTTTAACCCGAGAATTGTATACGTTCAATACCGGACTCGAAAACGACAAAGGTTTTTCAAGCGGTACTCATTATGAAATGCAAGATGTTGTAGGAGGAGCTAAACAAGAAGTTTCTTTTCTCTATCAAAGAAAGTACTTGCCAGCACCGATTTCAGACATTTTGTATCACCCAAACAATCATTGGGTAAAAACAATGCTTCTTGGCACAGTCAAGAAGAGTCACGACCCTGAATCGAGCGACATTTTTTATGAGGCCTCATCGACAGTCTACGATAGCATAACACCTTTTCTTTATTTGCCTGTTTCCGTGAGCACTAGAGTTGCAACTAGTCAGGGAGACTGGAAAAGGACAAGTCTGAAGTATATAGATTACGATAGCATAGCCCCCTTTTATTCCTATCATGGTGCTCCAAATGTTGATGGCATAGGATATAGAGTGTTTAAGTCTAGTACCAGGGTGTTTTCACCAGACTCAATACACATGTTGACCAAGCGTAGCGAGTATATCCATCTTCCTCGCACAGACACGTCATTCACGTATGTTGCAAAACAGTGGGACAAGACAGAAAGCTACATACAAGCGTTACAAATACAGCAAATTTAGCCGATCTACATGCCTCAGATCCAAATGTCATCGTGCCATCGCTTTCAGATATTTTAGATACCGTAAGTGTATACCATCTGGACACAATCACTCAGGGAGTTGCGGCGTTCCCACTGTATAACCTCAAAGTCAAAGAGATTATTGAGGATCCTGTGTCCAACGTGACATTGCGTGGGTCTCTTAGCAACTATGAGCTGGGTTATACTAAACCTTCATTCAGCTATGATGTCGGCCGATATGAGAGTCAACGGGGACAATTGGTGTCAACCTATGCAATAGGCTACAATGATACTACAGTACTATCAAGCGTCTTGGGATACACAGATATTGGATCACCTTATCAAGGAGCCTTGACGTATACCGAAGATGCAGGTGGGGCAATTTCAAGATTGTTTTATTTGTACAATGACTATGCATTGGGACACAGTGAGTTAGGTACTAGACTAAATAACGATGGATCATCTGAAGCTGTACCTTTGAAACAAAGGCAACTGGTTAATGGTCAGTTTCCACGACTGACAGTTGCACCAATTCGCAGATTAGATACGATTGGAGCAACACAGGTATCTACGATACGCACTTCGAATGAAGTTACATACTACGGTTTGCCAAGTGTTTCCAAAGATGCAAATGGAAATGTTTCGGAGGCACAGTACGATTACAATGGAAGGCTCAAGACACTTTGGCAACCTGGAGATTTTCCAGGAGATAGTTTATACACTACGACTTTCGTTGGAACCTTGGAACAAGGACTTTCCGGTTGGAGTGAATACACACGAACAGTAGATTCTTGTGAATACGAACCTGGATCGCCCCTTCCAATGCCACACACAACGGTGCGTTTCTCTCGGCTTCGTGCTGGCGGGGAACCAGACGATGTATCACCATGTGTTGGTGGGGTCGCAAAGAAAAAGAATGACGAAGTTGCAGTACCTATACAATACGCGACATGGGTGAGAGATAAGCAGTGGAGGGCTATCTTGAACTACGTCTCGTATACCAACAGCCCGATGGAGACATATACTTCGCTTTCATCTGCCGAATTGCAGCTCCGACTTTCCGCACTAGACGGCGATTGCGTTCATCTTATTATCGAAGTTTGTGATTCTAGAGACCGCAACGATGTTTGGCTTCAGAAAACTTTTCTACTCAATTGCGACGGACAGTACTTGAGGCGCAGAAACAACACAAGTCAAACAAAGGACGTCGGGGATAACATCCTAAGCAGTGAGACCCCTGCCGATGCACAACTCGTTCGCATGGATGTACAGTCTGAAATTGACCGAATGCGGGACGAAGGCTTTCAGATTGTAATCTCTGTGGCAACTCCTTTGAGATCCGTAGAATTTGTTTCACTTGTAGGTGACTATTCTCCAAAGTTAGTACTCGAAGGTGAGTTTGCCACGACGCATCCATTAGCTGATTTCACGCGTAAGTTTGACTATTTAGAGAGTCAGCGGCAAGCCATGAGCCACGCTAAAGTTGAGGATTCAACTCAAACAATTTCTAGTTCTGTGGGGATGGGAAGCTTACCTGAGGACAATTCGAGATACATTACTACAAAATCTGAGTTTGGAGCTGGCAGCCGCGTTCTGTGTTCAGAAGTATATCATGGAGAATATACTTCACCGGTTCAAATTGATACTACGTTGTTTACCCAGGATGGCTTAGGCCGAACGGTATCTGCAAAGAACCTTCTACATCAGATGGTGTTTACAGAGTACAACGAGGTTGGGCAAGCCGAGGAAGTGACAAACGTTGACTCCACGACCGTGCAATCCGATTTTGAAATTTCGTCGGATCCTGCTTCAGACTGGGGCATAACTGATCAGTATTTTCATGGCTTTGGTCGCAAGAGCATAGTTGTGAACGAACAGGGAGTTAAAAAACACTCGTACACAGATGGTCTTGGTCGCTTAAGACGAGAAGTCGTTGATCCTGACTCGTTGGCAAGAACAGTGAAGTATGAATACGATATTCTTGGACAGTTGACTGAAGTAGTAAATCCAGCTGGTGATACAACAAAGTACACGTACGACGCTTTTGGACAAATGAAATCTAAGTTCCAACCTGATCTTGGTTTGATATCATACGCATATGATAAGACTGGAAAGGTTCGATTTGTGCAGAACCAACAACAAGCCGACAGTTCAATGCTTACCTATATTGAGTACGACGATCTTGGGCGCCCACTCATCGTTGGCGAGGCAAGAATTGGTGGAGGCCACCCAGTAGGAGGAGAAGGACATGGAGCTAAAAATGGTTCTGGCACTATTTCAACATCCGTCGCGGGAAGACTGACTGAATCGATAGATGCTTCTGTTCTACAGAACGACGGAGTGTTTTCAAGCAAGGTGTATTGGAATGCAACTCAATACATGACCCCTGTAGGGTTCGTACCTACGCTTGATACAGCTCTGCAGGAAACAAACTGCCTACCAGATGTATCACTGTCGTACTTTAGCGAAGAATATGCACCTTCAGGACCATACTTGAGAAGAGAAGTGCCATCGAACACGGCGCCGTATGTCGTCGCAAGTGTTGATGATTTCGAACATATTGCGAAGTATCCTGAGTTTGTACGGTCTGCTGTTTGCTACGATACCCTGCCAATTAGAGCAGGTGCAATATGGGGACAACTCCCTAGATTGGAAGCGTGGGAGGCTTTGACCCCGCATGGTCAATTTAGGAATACTAAAGGTCGTCAAGTGTTTGTAGCCTATCGAGATCACGGTGGACAACCATTTGGTTATGAAGCATTTAGTTACGATGAGAACGGTAGAATCGAAGCCAGAATTAAGTACACCGAGTATGTTGGATTCGAGGCGCAGTATTACACGTATAATTCCATGCATGCAGTGACTACCACGCGTAACGTAGACAGATTTAGACAACATGTCACCTGGTATTCCTATGACATTGTAGGGCGTTTAGACTCCGTGTGGACAAAAGTAGGAGGAAATGGTTCTGGGCATGGAGGCCTTGCGAGTCCTTCAGTTCCGAATATTCTCTCACGTCCGGGTGCTCCCGATATGATTTATAGTTACGATGACGCTGGAAGAGTCGATAGTGTGAACTACCCACGCATTGGTTTTCATTCCGAATATTGGTACCATGAGCGTGGGTGGGTAGATTCGATGGCAGTTATCCAGGCAGGAGTGATGCCGGTGTTTACGCAAGCTCTTGAATTTAGAAACGACGGACAAATCATGTCACAGCGTTCACAACATTTGTCACAACCAGTGCTTACGCAAGACTACGCCTATGATCGTACGCAGCAGTTGATCGGCTGGGACAACGATCTTGGTGGCTCAGTGCAGTCAAAGTCGTATGCGTATGACGCAGTTGGCAATCGTTTGCAGACAATCGAATCTGGAATCACTGACATCTATAGTTATGGCAATATCCAGCACCCAAATCAACTCACACAGGTTGCGAATGCGAGCCGGGTAATGAGCTTTCTATATGATCAGAATGGTAGTCAAAGACAGAAGGTCACAAAGCCTGTTGCGTTTCCGAACGACAGCATTGTGGAGTCGTTTTCATGGAGTTATGCCAGCAG
>JAUHYX010000002.1 GCA_030426285.1 bacterium | reverse complement strand
TGAGGGCAATGCCATCGGCGCATTGTGCTCGTATTCTGCGGTCATCAAAGAAGTGTTTCTACTAAAAAATCAACCTTGATTGTTCTCAATCAAGCACACGCGCATGTTTTTGGCGGTGTAAATGACCTCGCCGTCGCGGTCAACAGAACCATCGGCGAATATCATTGTGATTCCTCTATCAACTACGCGCTTGATGTCAACGCGAAACTTCACAAGTTTGTCGGTCGGAAGTATCTGGCCGGCAAACTTTACTTCACCCACGCCAAGTGCGCGCCCAATGCCAGGGTATCCTTGCCAGCACAAATGGAAACCAGTTAGCTGCCACAAAGCGTCTAGGCCGAGGCATCCTGGCATAACCGGATCGTCTTTAAAGTGACAGGCAAAAAACCACATATCCGGGTTGATATCTAACTCGGCTGTTATAAGACCCTTACCAAATTCTCCACCATCATTGTCTACATGCGTGATTCTATCAATCATGAGCATGTTGGGCAGGGGGAGCTTGCCTGTGAAACCATCGAGTTCACCGTTGGCACACTTTAAGACATCTTCTTTGTTGAAATAGGTTTGATCCATCATCGCGTGTATTATCCCAAAAACTTATTGCTTTCCTGTTGCAGTGCAGCCGTTAGTTTCTGCAAAGCCTCATTTGATGAGTCTTTCGCCAACGGCACATAGCTATTCAGGGTATTTGTAATGTACTTCATTGGATTTCGTTTTAAATCGAACTGCAGGCAACGAAAATTATCTAACCGCACAGCTAGTTTGATGAGTAAACAATCTTCACTGGAATGTTTGAGAAGATTTACGTGGTCTGCATCGGTTTGATCGGGGTCGAGCCGATGTTGAACAAAGTCTTTCGTTAGTGTCTCAACAATGTATGCGACATATTCACCAAAATTGAACTCAAGAACCGATCGAGTAATAGTATCTGAGTCCTCGAGAACATCGTGTAAAAGTGCGGCACATAAGACATCTGGGTCGTCGATATGCAACTCTTTCAACACTATTTTACACACACGTGTGCTGTGGAAGAAGTACGGGCTTTCGTCTAGCCGTACTTGTGATTCATGCACACTTTCTGCCAACTCATAGGCACTAATGACCCTAGTGAGTTCTACAGGATCTACTCTGTCGCGCAGCAGACCCTCGAGTTCAGCTTGCGTAAAAAATGTGTGGTTATACGGTGTATTCATCGTGCGAATCTACTCAAAATCACGCTATTGCTCTACATACTGTTCTGTGAGCTGTTGAGCGCTTTCGAGAGTTTCTTCCGTGACATGCTCTGCACTCATCAATTTCGCAATTTCATAGATTCTATCCTTTCTCGCAAGTTCACATGCAGAAATTGCAAAAGAACCATTGTCGAGGTCTTGTTTTTCAACGGAAATACTGCGGTGTGCAGCAGCTGCAATTTGTGGCAAATGAGTAATCACCAACAATTGATTTTGAGTTGCAACATGGCGAAGCACTCGACCTGTTTGTGCGGCAACTTTTCCAGAAATTCCAGTGTCAATTTCGTCAAAAATCATCAATGGCACAGCATGTGAAGACGCTTCCTTGGCCTTGATAGCCAACATTATACGTGAAATTTCGCCACCTGATGCAGCGCTTTTCAGCGTCATTGGGGTGGCTGCTTTTGAGGGCGCAAAAAGAAATGAGGCAAACGAACAACCAGTGGGAGTAAGTGCAACAGTGTTGTTTTTCGATTCTACTGAAATGTCGTGCTGTGTTGCTGTTCGCATCTCGACGTTGACGGTAAATGTTGCATTTGGCATGCCGAGTTCAGACAGTGTTGCTGATACATCTGCACTGAGGTCCACTGCACACTGCTGTCGTTGTATATGCAATTGTTCTGCGACGCGTAGACATGAATCGCGGTGTTTGCGAAAATGCTCTTCGGTGGCTTGTATTTGCTCGTCTATTGAAGAACTGTCAAGTATCTCGGCTTTCAATTCTTGATACAACTCAAGAGTTGCTTGTTCTCCGCCATACTTTTTATAGAGCGCACGTAGTTCTACAAACCTACCTCTTGATTCCTCGAGCTCTTGTTCGCTGAGTGACTCAACATCGATTGACATAAACGTGCGCGAAGCTTCTTGTAAAATGACATTTACAGACGTGAGTTCTTCTTTTGTGCTCTCAAGTTCTGGATAGTACTGCTGGAGCACTCCAATGTGTTTCAGCGTCTCTGAAACATGATACAGCGCGCTGCTGTCTGAATCTTGTACATGGTCAATTGATGCATGTAATGCAGTTTGGATGCGCTCTATTGATTCTGACTTTCGAATTTCCGCCTCGAGTTCTTCGAGTTCACCTTCTTGTGGTTGAACTTTTTCAATTTCTGCAAGCTGAAACTCCTTGAATTCACGATCCCGAGCAACAAGTGTCCGTCTTTCTAGGAGGCTGTCAAGTGTCTTTTTTTCTTCAAGCAACTGCTTGTATTCTCGACTATATGCAGTTTTTAATGCTTCATCCACAAACAAGTCAACAACACGCAATTGCTCGTCGGCTCGAACCAACGTTTGCGTATCGTGTTGGCCGTGTATATCAAACAGGAGGGAGCACAAGTCGGCTACAACTTCTGCTGTACTAGGAGAATCGTTGAGGAAGACTCTTGAACGACCTGAGGCTGAAAATTCTCGACGAATAATGCATGTAAGTTGAGGTTGGATGTGCTCTTCGCGGTTGTCTTGCCAGCTGAGTTCAGACTGAAGGAAGGCAGGGACGCGTTCTTTTTCAATCTCGAAGTGTGCTTCAACAAAGGCTTTTGTGGCTGTGTCAAGAACGTTACCTGGCCGTTTTGAGGAGTCGCGCAAGCTCTGCAAGGCACCGATAAGAACGGACTTACCGGATCCGGTCTCTCCAGTAATAGCATACATGCCGTGTTGGAATGTCAGCGACAAGTGCGGTACAATGTCAAAGCCAGAAATTTCAAGTGCGGTTATCATATTCAAAGATACAGAGAAATCTCAGTTCGAACTACAACTGGAATGTCTTCATTGGAATCAAATGAGGCCTTCGAGCTCCATTACGCTTTCTGGGTACACGACACGAGCTTTGGAACCATCAAATGGCCCCACAACGCCGGCATCTTCCAGCTGGTCGATAATGCGAGCAGCTCGCGAGTATCCCACCTTTAGTCGGCGTTGAACAAGAGAAACCGAACCCTGCTGATGCTCTACCACTAGGCGCGCGGCTTCTTCGAAGTACTCATCGCGTTCAGCCGCCGCCATAGCGCCGGCTCCGCCACCTGATTTTTCCTCTATCGAAGGCAATGTAAACGGTTGGCTGTAGCCAATTTGATTGCCGATATGGTCACAAATAGCTTCAACTTCATCGGTACTGAGAAAACTGTTTTGAATGCGAGTTGGTTTTGGACTGCCACCAGGCAAATACAGCATATCTCCGTTGCCGAGCAAGTGTTCAGCGCCATTGGAATCCAAAATAGTGCGAGAGTCGATCTTTGAAGCAACCTGGTATGCAATCCGCGCTGGGAAGTTGGCTTTAATTAGTCCTGTAATCACATTCACGGATGGACGCTGTGTTGCGACAACCAAGTGAATGCCAATTGCGCGAGCCAATTGCGCTAGGCGGGTAATTGGCGGTTCAACGTCCTTTGATGCTGTCATCATCAAGTCTGCCAATTCATCAATAACAACAACAATAAATGGTAATTCTTGATGCACAAATTTGTCGTCATCTCTGTACGCGCCGGATCGTACCTTGCTGTTGTAGTCTACAACATTGCGCTGACCAACATGGGCAAGTATTGTGTAGCGACGGTCCATTTCTGCTTCAACAGATTTGAGAGCAATGACTGCATTTGCTGGCTCTGTGACGATGTTTTCATCGATATCTGGGCATACCGCTAAAAAGTGGTGAGAGATTGCACGGTATGGCGTCATCTCAACCTTTTTAGGGTCAATGATCAACATTTTCATATTGCGCGGATGCATCTTGTACAACAGCGAGCACACTAATGCATTGATACCAACAGACTTACCGCTACCAGTTGAACCTGCAATGAGCAAGTGAGGCATCTTGGCTAAGTCGTCAACAAACACTTCACCATTGATAGTCTTTCCCAGGGCTATTGGCAAATGGAGTTTGTTGTCTTGAAACTTCGGCGATTGCAGTATTCCGGAAAAGCGCACTAATTGCGGCTTGTGATTCGGTATCTCAACTGCAACAGTTCCTTTGCCTGGCACTGGAGCAATAATTCTTATGCCACGAGCTTTCAAAGCCAAGGCAATGTCATCTGCTAAATTTTCGATTTGACTTACTTTGATTCCAGCTGCAGGAATGAATTCATACTGCGTAACTACAGGGCCAGGTGTTACCGTTACATCCGTGATTTCGATCTTAAACGTGCGCAACTTTTCCTGCAGAATAGTGGCATTGCGTTCAAGCTCTTCATCCGAAAGAACATTCAGCTGCTCATCTGGTTTGAGCAACTGCAGCGTTGGCGGAGTGTACATGATCTCTTCATCGAGCTCCGCATTGGCTGCGTCTGGGCGATGCTGCACCTTCTCTTCCTCGTCGCGTTCTTGCACAGTGAGAGTCAGTGCCGGTTCTTCATGTTCTTCTACTTGTGGAGTTGACTGAGTGTCAGAAGTTGACTGCTCATTCACCTTGGGCTTTGGTGTTGGTGCTTGCGTATATGAATGTGAATCTGATTCCGAAGATGTATCTTCTTGTTCATCAAATCCTTGTGTCTGCGCAATACTGTTTTCAATTGTCGGAGGTGCGGCTGTCTTTTCTTGTTCTTCTTGTCTACGAACAATCCGCGCAGCAATGGAAGAAGAGGGTTGTTGTGCCGGCTGAGCTACTGGAGCTTGAGTTTCAGATGGTTGAGCTTGCGTTTCAACAGGAGTTGAATGTTGCCTCAGCATCGTCGCAGGTTCATCCTCGTCAACCGGTCTTCTCGAAATCGGCGGTTCTGGCGCAGCTTGGTGTTCTGCAAATTGACGTTCTTCGTCCTGCGAAGCATCCTCGTCAGACACATCTTCACTATCATTTATAGACTGTTTTGTCTCGCGTGTGATGTCTTGCACCATAGCAATCACCTTGCGCCAGAGTTGCAGCATATGAGCTTGTACAATTCTAGCACGAGCAATGACCTGTTGCTTGTCGTACTCAAATCCGTACATCACAATGAGAACAAGGCCTGCAGAAAACAAAAGAAAAGAGCCTATTGTACCTATCAGTCCCGAGATAACTTCGCTGAGAAATTGTCCGATCGCACCAGACCATTCAGGCGCAAGCTCAAACAGCCAATCTATGCGTTGTGTTGTCCCGATGAGAGCCGCTAACAAAATCGACCCTACAACCATATAACCGGTATTGCGAATCAACCGTCGCGACACACCGCTTGTGAACAAACGGTACGACCAAAGTAGTCCAACAATGGGGAAGCAAAGTGATATATAACCAACGGTATTGTTGTAAAAGAAATGCGATATCACAGCACCGAGCAAACCGAGCCAGTTGTGAGTAACATCGGCACGTGCACGAACCGACTCGTCTGCAGTTAGCAACCCTAAAAAGTCAGAAAATGACACAGAGGCAGAAGCTTCGTCAAATGGCGTGTAGCTCACAAATGCGAGTAACACAAGAAAACAAAACACACCAAAGAGGGATGCTGCAACCTTTATTTTTGTTGAATGATGATGCGTTGAGGATGTCGACGTTGAATCAGACGAGAATTGTGCATCAGATTGTGGTGCTTGTTCGCGTTGTTCACGTGGAGACTTAGAGCTGACATCACCCTGTTGTGTACGAGGTCGTCGACGTTTTTGGCCTATTTTTTCCCGGCGAATACGCACGTCGCGGGAGGTGGAATCTGACATTAATTTCACCTTTGAAGCAATCTTCGGTTGTTGTTGGAGATGTCCTTGTGTGGACACTATGCTGCACCCTCAATATACATTGCATGCTTGTAGTGTTGCAAACGAAGCTCAAAAAAGAGTGTGTGCAGCACACGTGAAAACAGGTCCATTTTCGTATTTTTGCAGCATGAAAAACACACACATACCTGAGTCTGCGCTGTTCCTTATTGCCGGACCGTGTTTGATTGAATCAAAAGATCAAATGCAACAAGTGGCAGAAGTGGTAGCAACCATACAACAGCAACACAAGCTAACAGTGTATCTCAAAGGTAGCTTTAAGAAGGCAAACCGAAGTTCGATAGACAGCTTTACCACTATAGGCACCGAAAAAGCTCTAACAATTATTCGAGATGTTGGTGCAGAGTTTGGTCTGCCGACGCTAACTGACATCCACGAGGTTGCCGACGCAGACATGGCCTCATATTGAGAGGCCATGTCTGACATCCACGAGGTTGCCGACGCAGACATGGCCTCTCAATATGTGGACGTCCTACAGATTCCTGCCTTTTTGGCTCGGCAAACAGATTTGCTGCTGGCTGCGGCCGCGACAGGCAAGACAATTAATGTGAAAAAAGGCCAGTTCATGGCACCGGAAGACATGCAAAAGGCTGTGGAAAAAATTAGATCACAAGGTGACAATGACGTGTGGCTGACAGAACGAGGTACATTCTTTGGATACCACAATTTGGTTGTCGACATGCGCTCACTGCCAATTATGTCTCAAACTGGCTGTCTGGTGGTATACGACGCAACGCATTCGTTGCAGCGTCCGAGTATCGGGACTGAATCTGGAGGCGATAGACAATACTGTTTGCCGCTCGCAAGAGCAGCTGTAGCAGCAGGTTGTGATGGTGTTTTTGCCGAAACACATCCAGATCCAAAACATGCCAAGAGCGACAAAGCAACACAAATTCCGTTGCACGAGTTTACCGGATTTGTAGAAGACCTCCTGCGAGTGCGAGATGCGGTGCAGGGTGGAGATACTATTTGAAGTTGATGTTTGCATACATATTACTTGGTTGTGCTCTTATTGGGTGTGGCAGCAACAATGAACCGCAAGTGCACTCACCAGTTATAGAGAAGGATGCAGAAGAATGGCCAACACACGAGGTCTGGGAAGTTCATACTGAATTTCGCGATTCGGGTTCGTTGCGCGCACAGCTTACGGCAACGAAAGCTAAGATTTTCGAACCGCAAGCCCGTACATTGCTCTCAGGTGGATTTAGGCTTGTGATTCCGAATGAAGGAGACACCACCGTGTTGGTTGCCGATAGTGCAGTTATCAACGACAAGACAAAAGACATGACGGCATTTGGCGATGTTGTTGTGACAGGAACAGACCGAAAGATTTCTACAGACAAGATTCACTGGTCCAACGTAGACAAATTGTTTACGTCTGATGCACCAGTTGAAATACGCACACCCCATCAACGAATAGTAGGGGTTGGCTTTCAAGCTACCGAACGCTTGACTGAGTATTCAGTATACAAAGTTACCGGTACCCATACGATTCAACAATGAACAACTAGAGAACGTGTATACGCAATGAAAAAGACACCTTACGTAATCGCCGGCAACTGGAAGATGAATACGACTCCTTCAGAAGCTGCAAACCTCATCAGTACCCTCATTGAGTCAGGCATTCAAGCAACACAAGACGTTGAGGTGCTCGTATGTCCGCCGTTTCTCTCAATCCCAGCGGTTGTTTCTGGAATTGGTACGTCGGGAATTCAGTGTGGCGCTCAGGACTGTTCTCACGAAGATAGCGGCGCATTTACTGGACAGGTGTCGGCAGTAGCTATTCAGGAATCGGGCTGCTCACATGTACTCGTTGGTCATTCTGAACGACGTCAGTATCAAGGCGAGACAAATGCATTGTGCAATGCGAAAATACTATCTGCGCTGCGCCAAAAATTGACGGCTGTGTACTGTATAGGAGAAACTGCAGAGCAACGTGCAAATGGTGAGATGAAGGAGACATTGCAGCAACAAATAAAGCAGGGGTTGCACGGTGTGACCGATTGTGGCAATATCATCATTGCCTATGAACCAGTCTGGGCAATTGGACAGCAAGCCGCAACACCTGAACAGATCAGAGAGTCACACGCCGTGGTTCGCACAGAGCTTGTGGGTATGTTCGGCGCGACCGCCAACACGATAAAGATTCTGTATGGTGGAAGCTTGAACGCAGACAATGCTGCCAAGATATTGGCTGTAGAACATGTCAATGGTGGACTCATAGGTGGTGCAAGCCTTAAACCAGATGCCTTTGCATCAATTGTCGGAACTGCGAAGGAATTACAGAAGTAAGTGGACAACAATATCTGGCCAAATCTTGTTTCAACTTTGCGCATTGTGCTTGCGCCGCTATTCTTGTACCTCTTTGTTATTGAGGAATTCGAAGCGGCCTTGGTAGCATTTTTTGTGGCGGGGTGGACGGATTGGCTTGATGGTTGGCTGGCACGCCGTTTAAATGCTGAGTCGGATACAGGTAGATGGTTTGACCCATTGGCAGACAAGGTCTTGACGACATTGTCTTTTGCCGCTCTCGCATGGGATGGTTATGCGCCATGGTGGGCGGTACTGCTTATCGTGTTTCGCGATATATATGTGACATGGTTGAGAAATTGGGCTGATTTGGTACATGAACCACTTGAAACGAGCCGCGTAGCTAAACTGAAGACTGCAACACAAATGACCTTCATTTTTGTTGCACTCGCCGTACTTAGTTGGCAGGGAAAATCATTGTTCCTCATTGACGCCGTGTGGTATGGAACCATCGGGGTTGCAGCATATACATTCTTATCCGGCGTACATTATACTGTCGTAAATCGTGGATTACTCCTCAAGCACTACAGCACGCACGCGGATTCGGCCAAAGTTTCCCCGGCAACGCTTTCTGCTGGTTCATTGGGTGGCGTCGGCTTTTTGCCTCCAGCTCCTGGAACATTTGCATCGCTAGCAGCGATGGGCGTAGCATGGTTTGTTGACGATTGGCTCATAAATGCATTAATCGGACTTGCAGCACTTATTGTCGGCTACGCTATAGCTGCATCTTACGAACGCAGTTTTGGCCACGATAATTCCAGTTTTGTGCTGGATGAATTTGCTGCAATGATGCTACTGTTTGCATCGCCGTTCATACCGCACACATTGTTGTGGTACGGGTTGGCATTCGGTCTTTTTCGCCTTTTTGACATCGTAAAGCCATGGCCTGTGTACCTTGCGGACGACAAGTCTTCACCGGCTTCAACAATGACGGACGATGTTGTGGCTGTTGTTTTAGCAGCATTGTGTTTCCACGCATGTCTAGGTGGTGTACAGGCCCTTCCGCTGCTTATGGAGTACTTTTAAGTGGTTATTTGTTACAAAACGGTAGAAAAAGTGTCAGAATCCGCATAAAATGGACATTTGTTAATAAAAACTTCTTGCACCAAGTACAATCTGGATATAAATTCAGGTCGTCTAACAAACAATTCTTTCAACAAAACAAACGTGAGGTGATTCCTGATGGCTGAAAACCTGAATAAAGGTTCCCTGGTGGAAGCGATCGCCGGCGGAGCCGACCTGTCAAAGGCACAGGCGGAACGCGCACTTAACGCAACGATTGACGCAATTCAGACTACACTCAAAACAGGCGGTTCTGTCTCTTTGATTGGGTTTGGCTCATTTTCTGTTTCTGATCGAGCAGCCCGTACTGGAAAAAATCCACGTACTGGTGAAGCGATTAAGATACCGGCTCGCAAGGTTCCAAAATTTACTGCCGGAAAAGGGTTGAAAGACCTTGTTGCGGGTAAGAAGAAGTAAGTACGCACCTTTGATAGAAGAATTCAAAAGCCAGTATTGCACTGGCTTTTTTTTTGGTTTCCATGTACAAATTCACGAATTTTGCTTTTATGCAATTTCGGTTTCCCCATTCGCATCTCCTCGGAACCGATCAGCTCACCGCTGACGACATTTCTGTTATTTTTACCCTCGCTGAAAAACAACGTAAGTCCATTGACTCCAAACAATATCCGCCAGTTTCTACACCTGGTCTTCGAGTGGTGCTCGCATTTTTTGAAGATTCAACACGAACACGTGTTTCCTTTGAAAAAGCTGCCCAACGCATTGGCGCGGAGTGCGTTGTGTTCTCGGCATCTGGGTCCAGTGTTAGCAAGGGAGAATCACTCACTGACACTATGCTTACGCTAGAAGCAATGGGCACGGACGTGTTTGTTGTCCGGCACCGTGAAGACGGAGTAATTCACGACATTGCCAATACAGTCAATGCATCGTGTATCAATGCTGGCGACGGTCGCAGCAATCATCCCACTCAGGCGTTGCTCGATGCATTTTCATTGTATCGCGCTGGCGTTGATTTCCGAGGCTTCAAAGTCGGAATTCTCGGAGACGTAAAGCACAGCAGGGTAGCGCGTAGCAATGTGCAATTGCTGCAAACACTCGGTGCCGAATGTTTTATGTACGGTCCTCCTGAGCTCATGCCGGAAGACGATGTTTTTAAGGCGGTACAGCAAGTCGGGTCAATAAACGAACTCGTTGAGTGTACGGACGCCGTGATTGTTTTACGCATACAAAAAGAACGGATGCAAGAAACAGTTCTTTCTAGTCTCAGCGAGTATGCTGAGCATTACTGCCTGCAACCAAAGCATCTGCAACACAAACCCGACTTGCACGTGTTGCATCCTGGTCCCATGAACCGGGAAATTGAAATTGCAACTGCCGTTGCAGATGGACCGAACTCGCTTATACTTGAGCAAGTTCGCAATGGAGTAGCCATTCGTATGGCATTGTTGAACCTTTTGGGAGAATGGCACTAGTGAAACAGTATCAGTCTCAATCCAAGTTCAGCTTGATTAACAAGTTCAAAGAAGACAACACAAACACCATAAACGAGAGTCGTTATGCCAAAACGCAATGATATTTCTTCAGTGCTTGTAATCGGATCTGGTCCGATCGTAATTGGTCAAGCTTGCGAGTTTGATTACAGCGGAACTCAGGCATGTAAAGCCTTACGGGAAGAAGGAATTCGAGTGATTCTCATCAACTCGAATCCGGCAACAATCATGACCGACCCAGAGATTGCCGATGCCACATATATTGAGCCGATTGAGAGTGATTATATCGAAGAGATCATAAAGCGTGAAAAGCCCGATGCTATTCTCCCCACGGTGGGAGGTCAGGTAGCTCTCAATGCAGCCATGGATCTGTACCGCAACGGTATTTTGGAAAAACATGGTGTAGAACTCATTGGCTCCAAGGTGGAGAGCATTGACAAAGCAGAAGATCGACTCTTGTTTAAGGATGCGATGGATCGCTGTGGACTCGAAATGGCCAAAGGGCGTTTTGTGCACACTTATGACGAAGGCATGGATCTTGTTAAGGAAATTGGCTTTCCTGTAATTATCAGACCTTCGTTTACTCTAGGTGGTTCTGGCGGTGGTGTTGCGTACAACATGGAGGAGTTCGAAGAGAAACTGCGCCATGGTTTGACATCTAGCCCAACATCGCAGGTGCTGATTGAGGAATCGATTCTCGGTTGGAAGGAATACGAACTCGAAGTGATGCGCGACACCAAAGACAATGTGGTGATCATTTGCTCGATTGAGAATTTTGATCCAATGGGCGTGCATACTGGCGATTCCATCACGGTAGCGCCAGCGCAGACTCTCACCGATCGCGAATACCAAATGATGCGAGATGCTTCTCTGAAGATTATCAGAGAAATTGGCGTCGAAACGGGAGGGAGCAACATTCAATTTGCTCTGCAACCGGAAACTGGACGTTTGATTGTCATCGAAATGAATCCGCGCGTTTCCCGTTCGAGCGCTCTCGCCTCGAAGGCTACTGGATTTCCAATTGCAAAGATTGCAGCCAAACTTGCAATTGGATATACACTCGACGAAATCACAAATGATATCACCAAGAAAACGCCTGCATGTTTTGAGCCGACAATCGACTACGTAGTAACCAAGATCCCGCGCTGGGACTTTGAGAAGTTCAAAGGCGTAGAGGACAGGCTGACCGTTCAGATGAAGTCAGTTGGTGAGGTGATGTCTTTTGGCCGCACATTCAAAGAATCATTCCAAAAAGCAATTCGCAGTTTAGAGAAGAACAGGCATGGCTTCGGGTTTGACAAACCGTTGTATCTCGAACAAACAGAAATAGGAGATGCAGAACTCGAACACCTCAAAACACGGCTTGCCATTCGCAGTTCCACAAGTTTGTTTGATTTGTGTGACGCTATGCGATTTGGCATATCTGACGAAGAAATTTATGCGATCACGCGGTATGATCGATGGTTCATTGCCCAGTGTCGGGAGATTGTGAATGCAGCCCATACCATTCGCGATGAATTCAATGATGTTAAGAGTTGGACAGCTCCAATACTCAAACATTTCAAAGGAATGGGTTTCAGTGATGTGCAATTGGCATCGCTTTGTGGTGTAAGTCAGGCAGAGGCCAGAGAACGCAGGTTAGAACTTCTCGTCATACCTGTGTTTAAGTCTGTCGACACATGCGCGGCAGAATTTGAGTCCAGCACACCGTATCACTACTCCACATACGAAACCGAAAATGAGTCAGTGATCTCGGACCGCAAAAAAGTGATCATTCTCGGTGGTGGTCCCAACAGAATTGGTCAGGGAATTGAGTTTGATTACTGTTGCGTCCAGGGCGTGTTCGCGTTGCGCAAAATGGGTTATGAAGCCATCATGATCAACTGTAATCCAGAAACAGTGTCGACCGACTACGACACCACTGACAAACTCTACTTTGAGCCGCTCACATTTGAAGATGTGATGAATGTTATTGATCTCGAACAGCCAGAGGGAGTTGTTCTCGCTTTTGGAGGTCAGACACCGTTGAAGTTGGCAAATCAACTCGAGGAAGCTGGCGTTACCATCCTCGGTACATCTCCAGAAGGAATTGATTTGGCAGAAGATCGCGAGCGCTTCAGTGATGTTCTCAAAGGGTTGAACATTCCTTGTCCGGCTTATGGCACAACAACGGCAGTTGAAGAAGCGGTTGAGATCGCAAACTCAATTGGATATCCGGTGCTGGTGCGACCGAGTTATGTGTTGGGCGGAAGAGCCATGCAGATTTGCTATCGCGACGACGCTATCCGCGAATACATGCGCTATGCCTTAAGTGAATCACCTGACCGACCGATCTTGATCGATCAGTTTCTCGAGAACGCGTACGAGTTTGATGTTGACGCTGTTTCTGACGGCGAAAAAGTGATCGTAACTGGCATCATGCAGCACATCGAAGAAGCGGGTATTCACTCTGGTGACTCTTCCTGTGTGTTGCCGCCATACAACATCAGCAATGAACAGATTGAGCGCATTCGCCAGTACACAACACAACTGGCACATGCATTGAAAGCTATTGGTCTCGTCAACATTCAATTTGCGCTGAAAGACGACAAGCTCTACGTGTTAGAAGTGAATCCGCGCGCCTCGCGCACCGTTCCGTTTGTGAGCAAGGCCACAGGTGTACCGGTAGCGCAGGTTGCCACACGAGTAATGCTGGGAGAAAAGCTGGCAGATATGGATGTACACGACATGAATCTGCATCCTGGACGTGTCGCCATCAAAGAGTCGGTATTTCCATTCAACAAATTTCCAAAATCCAATCACTTCCTCGGGCCAGAAATGCGCAGTACCGGCGAAGTGATGGGAATCGACTCCAATTTTGGCAGTGCGATCTTCAAGTCGCGAATCTCAAGTGGCAACAGACTTCCCCTCGCGGGCCGCGTGTTTATTAGTCTGTCGAACCACGACAAAACTCAACGCGCAGTGGAAATGGCAAAAGGATATTCTGAGCTAGGCTTCGAATTGTGGGCAACTACCGGTACAGCAGAGTTCTTGAATGAAAACGGTATTGAGAGTACAACCATCAACAAGCATTATCAGTCGCGGCCATCGATAATCGATTTACTGAAGAATGGCGAGATTGATTTGGTGATCAATACTCCAACAGGAGAGAGTGCCCGCTACGATGAATTCATCATGGGTAGAACCGCAATGGAAAACAAAGTTCCGTTCTTGAGTACGTTGGCTGCGGCTTCGGCAAGTATCGAAGGTGTGCGCACACGTGTTGAAGGCGGTGTCAGCATTACTTCCATGCAGGATTACTACCGAACCGATGTGTAACCAAACTGTGTTTCATTGCATCTTTGTAGGCGTAGAATTGTTGAGTTTTCACATGCCAATTTTACATGCACGTTACATTAAAATGTTAGGTTTACGTGCTTTCTGAGTGGACATCTGTCAGCATGATTCGATGGATGGCCGAATTCTTTGAAAATCAAGGCATTGAGTCACCTAGACTAGTCGCAGAACTCCTGATTTGCCATGTGTTGCAATGCACCCGGTTGGAACTCTATATGAAGTTTGACCGACCATTTGTTGAAACCGAATTACAATGGTTGCGCGCGGCTGTTCGACAAATCGCAAAGGGTATACCCTTGCAACATGTAACTGGGGCAGTGACGTTCGACGAAATTGAAATCAATGTTAATGCCGACGTGTTGATCCCTCGTCCGGAAACAGAAGAGGTGTTGCAGGTTGCCAAACGCATAGTAGATGAACAACTGCAACGTAGTGACACTATTTCTGTGTTGGATATCGGTACGGGGTCGGGTGTGTTAGCGCTTAGCCTTTCATCTCGATTCGGCGACAGGGTGCAGTGTGTTGGTCTTGACGTGTCAGAAAACGCGTTGGACATGGCAATGAAGAACAAGGAAAAACTGGGAGCGAGCAACTGTCAGTTTTTTGTTGCGGACATTTTGTCCATCGTTCCTTCAAAGCAATACGACATTGTACTGTCAAACCCACCATATATTCCGCTATCGGAATACGGTGAATTAGAGGACAATGTACGGTTACACGAACCTCGGGTAGCGTTGACTGATGAGGGAGATGGATTGTTGTTTTATCGGCGCTTTGCTGAAATCATGGATAGCATTGTCTCCCAAGACGGAGCATTCATATTCGAATGTGGATGGAACCAAGGACAGAGCATCAAGGACTTGTTTGCACAACAGCCTTTTCGCGTCGAAGTGATCAATGACTTGAATAATCTCGAGCGTATTGTTGTAGGAAAACGTTCCTGAAACAATAAACGCGTTACGCAAGCACATAACACTGGTTGCAATTAGAATACAATCTTTGTTAACTTGCTTTCTTTGCTAAAACATGTACGTCCGGAGTGACAATGTTTGATTCTGTAAAAGTAGAAGATTTTGGTACCTACGTAGTTGTTGATTTGCGTGGGCAATTTATAGGTGGCGACGAAACGGATACGCTGCGCGACAAACTCAAAGTACTGTCAGAGGATCCCAGTAAAACGGTGATTCTCAACATGGAAAAGGTAACGTATCTGAATTCAACTGCCTTGGGAGCGCTGATCTCAGCACACCACAAATTCACGGCCGGCGGCGGTAAGCTTGTGTTGTGTAGCCTTGGTGACAACATCGAGAACATCTTTGTGATTACAAAGTTGACACTCGTGTTTGAAATTGGCGACAGCGTAGAAGACGCAATCGAGAAGTATATCTAAAAAAATATATAAACTGTTTAATGTGTTTTGGAGTTGTTAACTCATGAAGAACCTCTTCAATGTTATTGCTATTGTTGCATCAATTGTGGTTGCATACTTATTCTTTGAATATGTTTTGGGTGACCCATCAAACTTTTTGGACCCAGAGATTCGCCACCAACCAAAATCTGGTAACACACTGGGTTACATCTACACAGGTGGACCTCTTGTATCCCTGTTGATTGCATTCATTCTCATTGCCTGTACATTCGTTGTAGAGCGATTCTTGTCAATCGCCAAAGCACAAGGGAAAGGACAGTTGCCACAGTTTGTTAAGGCTGTGCAAACACATCTCGCAAACAATGATATCGATGCAGCTATTAAAGCTTGTGACACACAGCGCGGCTCGTTGGCAAATATCATTCGTTCTGGTTTAGATAAATACAACGAAGTAAAGGGTGATGACGCTCAGAACGCTGAGAAGAAGATGCTTGAAGTAAAGCGTGCTATTGATGAAGCCACAAACTTGGAAACTCCACTGCTCGAAAAGAACATGGTTATCCTCTCAACAATTGCTTCTATTGCAACCATGGTTGGTCTCCTCGGAACAACTGTTGTATCTGCAACACAGCTCTCTATCGGTATCTCTGAAGCACTCTATAACACTGCCGGCGGTTTGATCGGCGCTGTTATCTGTATTGTGTTCTTCAACTTCTTTACGACAAAAATCGACCAGTTTGTGTACATGATTGATGAAGCAATCTTGAGCATGACTGAGATTTTGACAGTTAAGTTGAAGAAGTAATCCTAATCGTATACTGTTGAGGTACACATGCCAAAAGTAAAACAGAGACGACAGGGATTCGTGCTTGATATGACACCTCTGGTGGATATCGCATTCTTGTTGCTGACATTCTTTATGTTCACGGCCAAGTTTAAGAGTGAGGCCGAATCGGAACAGAAGTTTACCATTGAGCGTCCAAAATCTGTGGCCGCATCAATTGCTATACCTGAGAAAGATGCAGCAATTATTAAGATCGGTATTGAAGATGAAACTGGTGATACGGCATACTTTTATACGTTGACAAATGAAAACGTTAGAGAGAGCATTTATCGAGACGCCGGTGTGCACGACACGCTGGCTACGAAGTTGCTACAAAAGGCCAGTACACCAGAAGAATTGGATAAGTTTATTGTCCAAACAAGAGTGCAAGCACCGCGATCAACTCGCTATGTCGTAGAAGCCGACGGAAGAGTAAAGTACAGCTGGATTGAAGATATGATGGATGTTATGCGTAAGCGCAATGCCACTATCTTCAACTTTGTGACTGATAAAAAAGCTGGCGAATAACAGAACTTACGAAAACTGTAAAACGTTGCGAGGCCAGTTTGGTACTCGTAAACGAGGAGAATATACATGGCAGGTGGTGGAAGTTTAAGCGTTGAAAAACGCGAAAAACGAGGTTCCTTTGCCAGTAAGCGCAAAAAACCGAAACGCGTCAGCTTTGTTCTTGACATGACGCCGCTCGTGGATATTGCATTTCTACTTTTGACGTTCTTCATGTTCACAACGACCATGAACCAACCAAAAGTGATGGAAATGAGTATCCCACCAGACAATGACAGTCCGGTTGATGTTCCCGAATCCAAGCTGTTCAGTTTGCTAGTACGTGGTGACGGAGATGTGTTCTGGTATAAAGGGCTTAAAGAGAACGCTGATTACACCAAGGTACAGATAGAGGACTTGAAAAAGTTGGTTGTCAACGCTAATATGGTAGAATCCATGCGCAACGAACTCATCATGTCACTCGCGATTTCTCGCAAGGCTAGTTACACAGACATGATTGAAGTGCTCGATGTCTTGGAATTGTCTGAGACCGATATTATCGACATGCTCAATACTGTCAATATCAGTGAACGCAAACGAAAGTTCGCTCTTGTGCCTATGGACGAAGATGAAGAAGAAGAAATTGACAAGTTGCCCTAATAGGCTTTTGTAGTTGGTTTGGATTCTTCAACGATTACAGTAATACACATATGATGTTGCACTCCCACGAGGAGTAAATACAATGACAAAAAGTAATACACAGCCCCTAAAACGCGGCAGCTATGGCGCAAAAGAACTGAAAGAAGTGATTCGCAAGAACACCGTGCGTGCGACAGTGTTCACATTTGCAGGAATGGCGCTCTTCTTTGGAAGTTATTACGCGTATTCAGCCTTTGGCCCGAAAACTTCAGCGGACTTGCGTCCACCACTCAAAGCCAAACGAGTGTCGTTGCGCAATTTGCCACCGCCACCGCCAAGTGAGGCAACACCGCCACCGCCACCTTCAACAGACCAGATTCTGAAGCAGGTTGCGCGAGCAGGTAAACCAGTTGCAGTACCTGATGCCCTTGTGACGCCAGAAATGGAAATTTTTGCAAGCGTTGAGGACATGGAAACATCCGATGCGCAAGGTTCGGTTGAAGAAACTGAAATTGATGTTGAAGTAGAAGACCTTGACATCGAAGTAGAAGTTGAAGAAGAAATTCCAGACATGTACGAGTTTATTCCAGTTGAAGTACAGCCAAGTACTGATATTTCAGCGCTGCAGAAGCTTGTGGAATACCCGGACATTGCCAAGCGCGCTGGTATTGAAGGAACAGTGTACATTCGTGTATATGTTGGGAAAGACGGAAAATTGCAAGAAGCCGTTGTTGAGCATTCGGATAATGAACAGCTCAAACAGGCGGCATTAAAAGCGGTAAAGCAGGCAACGTATTCTCCAGGGATCCAGAACGGTGAACCTGTTGGTGCGTGGTTCTCTGTACCAGTTGTTTTCCAATTGCGTTAAACGTGAAAATGATAGTGAGCAGGATTGTGAGGCTGCAATAGTGGTCTGCACTCCTGCTCTTTTGTTATGAGCAAAGTATTCGTCATACTAAACTATGTAGCTAGAGGTCTCATGATGCTCATGGGACTCATTGTGCTCGTTTTAGCAGATGTGTTGTTTCCACACACGGATGTGCGATTTGTATGGGTCATGGGCGTAATCATGATTTTGTTTGGCCTGTACAGAATGGTGTCATTTCACACTAAAATGATCCAATACAATCAACGCCTACTCGATGAGGAAGAATAAGTAACGATTACGTGACAGTTATCAACGGAGGTAGACCTATGCGAAAGATCAAATCAATACCACACACCGTTATGTTCGCGTATCTTTGCTCAATCATGTGCGGTGCACTTCTGATTGGCTGTGATAATAATGGTGAAGCAGATACAGCAGAAGCCGAAGCTCCTCGAAGTGAGACAGCCTTACAGGGTACAATTTCCGTCTCGGTTGACAACACGGTCTTTCCCATTGTAGACGAACTTCTACCACTGTACGAGCGCGACTATCCGCAAGCGCATATAACGCTCATTCCAGAAACCGCGACGATGGCTAGTCAGAAGTTACTCGGTGACGACACGACTCGCATCGTTATTCTCGCACGTGACTACTTGCCGCAAGAACGCGAGGTTATGGAGCAGCACAATGTTGCTCCACATCAAATCGTACCGCTGTTCAAAGACGCACTAGTGTTGTTTTCATCGGATAGGCAAACCCTTCCATATGTGAAAGCCCACAATCTATCGGCGTACATCAAAGGCGAAAGACCTACACTCGCTTCGTACGACAGCACCTCATTTACATCTCCTGAATTGGTATCTCTCAATACAAAAAGTTCAGTGTATGCGAACCTGTATTATCAGGTGCTTGACGGAGCTACTCCGAAGATTCCCATGCGCTTGTTCTCTACAGTAGACTCCGTGGTGAACTATGTACGCGAGAACCCAAAAGCATTGGCATTTGGATATCTGAGCTGGATAGCGCAAGACACCACATTACACGGAACACGTATAGGATGGTATGATTCCAGTGGCAACTTTTTGCCTCCAGCACAAGTACATCAGTCTTCAATCGTTACAGAACTATATCCGTGGCCAGTAACTGTGTCGGCATACATACGCGATGAAGGACAATTCCTGCCATATGGTTATAGCGTATGGATGAGCAGAGATGAAAAAGCAATGAATCTCATTAAGGATCTCGGACTTGTGCCAGAACATGCCCGTTTTGTACTAAAACCTGAATAACAAACTAACAACATACTACAAGAGAAATTCCAGTTATGAGTAGCAAGAAAGGAGCAACATTTGCAATTGTGTTGTGCGCACTTCTCAGCAGTGCAACCGTGTTTGCCCAGAACGCACGTCAAGAAGCCGAAAAATACCTCAAAGTGTTTGACTATGAGAAGGCCGCACCACTGTTGGTGAAAGCTGTTCAAGAGAATCGCAAAGATCTTGATCTCGTGATGCAAACCGCTGCTGTATTTGCAGATCTTGAACGCCATGACTCAGCATTGTTGTTTTATACAATTGCAGAAGATATCGACGACAGTCCGCGTGTAGTCCGCCCATACGCAATTGCACTAGCAAATGCAGGCAATGTGGAAGAAGCCGTTGAAGTGTTGGAAGATTTGATCTATGATTTCCCCGATGACGTACACAATCAATTGGCCTTGGCGCAAGTGTATATCATCGATCAAAAATTTCAAAAAGCCGACTTAACGTTGCGTCAAGCACGCAAAACCAATGACAAGATACCAGACACATATGTGACCTTGGGAGACCTCTACTACTCGCAAAATGTGTTCGCATTGGCAATTCAGAACTACGAAGAAGCCCTCAAGCGAGATTCAACGCTTGTGGAACCGAGCATCAAACTCGCTCGTAGTTACCACAAAATGGCCGTGAAGCCAGGGCAGGACCAAGAAACCCGCAATCAGTATTTCAAAGACGAGTTATTGCAATGGGGTAAAGTTGGTGTACTAGCTCCAGACAACAGCCGTGCATTTGAAGAGCAAGGACGCATCCTGTATTTGGCCAAGCGTTATTACAATGCCATACCGGCTTTTAGACGCGTGTTAGAGCTCCGTCCGAACGACAACGACATTCGCTGGCTTTTGGCAGAAAGTGTGTACAATGCAGCAAGTGGCTTGCGATCCGACAAAGACTTGCGCAAAGCACTTTTTGACACCGCAGCAATGGAGATGGACTACGTTATTGCCAATATCCCTGAGCGCGCCGATGAAGCTAAAAATCTGAAAGCACGTGCACTCTATTCTTCTTACAATTTCAAAGAAGCAGCTGCAGCATTCAAAGTAATGTACGACGCCGGCAGCATTGACAACAATGATCTCGAGCGATACTCTCGTGCAAGCTTGTATGCCGGTGACACAACATCCGCAATCGTGTTGATGCGAGAAACAATAGATGCACAACCTCGCAAATGCAAACTCACACGAGCTCTTGCAGACTTGTATCGCAAAACAGACGACAACAAAAACGCCTTAGAAATCTATGGTCGTGCATTAGACTGCGACTTGGACGCAGACGAAAAAAGCATCGTGTTGTATTACATGGGACGCTGTGCAACATCGCTCGAACAACCTGATACTGCTATGGTCTTTCTCAACCAAGCAGCAGCCGTCGACAGCTCCAACGCTTTAGTGTATTTGGACATGATGAATGTGTTGACAACCCTTGAACAATACGACGAGGTTGCCCGCGTGTTTTCCATCGGATTGCCGTGGTTGCAGAAAGTTGAGCGACTCAAAGTTGTCGTGCCTCAGTTTCATCTCTTAGCAGCAAACGGATACTATCTGTCTGAAAACTGGAGTGGATTGACGCAATTCTGCAACAACTGGATTGCTCAGTATCCAGAAGAATCGCAAGCCTTTTTGTACAAAGGCATCGGTCTACAGAGTTCAGGCGACATGGATGGAGCATGTACCGCATACCGAAAAGCGGTAAAATTGGACCCAGACAATAGCTCAGCCAAAGAGGCTCTGCAGAATTGTGGTGGATAAAGCTCTCATTGGGTTCTATTATGTAACACAGTCGAAAATTTTGTATATTTGCGGGCTGTAATCATGTTGAAAATTCAAATTCACGGGTTATCCAACGGTACAAGGGCGTATTCTCTTGATGTAGAGGCGCAGAAAGTACCGTTCATTACGGACGAGTTTACGGGCTTGATTTCGTTTGAGGGTGACGTGACAAAGCAGAATAGCACATTTGTGGTGCAGGGTACAGCGCGTTGTAATGCGACACTTATTTGTGATCGCAGCGGAGACTCATTTGAGGAGCCAATAACAGCGGAAATAAAGCTCGTGTATCAAGTAAACCCTGAAATGGCAGAATTACAAGAGCCAGACGCACCACCTCCGTTGTATCTCTTCAACAATTACGAAGACATAGATATAACAGAAGAAATTCGGCAAGAATTACTTGTGCAACTGCCAATGCGCAGAATAGCACCTGAGTATCGCGATCTTCCTTTGGAAGAGGTGATTCCTGGAATAACCGTAGAAGAAGAACAAACTAAGCCACAATCCTCGCCTCAGAGCGAAGAACAAGAAGATCAAGAAATTGATCCTCGATGGCAAGCATTAAAGAAGATTCAATTTAATTCAAACGATAATTGAACGTGTAAAGAGGGAACAATGGCACATCCAAAGCGAAAGATATCGAAGTCTCGCCGCGACAAGCGCCGTACGCATTACAAAGCCGTTGCGCCGACAACAGCATCATGTCCGAACTGCAACTCTGTGAAGCTCGCTCACGCAGCATGTCCAGAGTGCGGATATTACAACGGTCGCAAGGTTGTCGAAACATTTGCCGCGTAAGGGCAGTTTCTAACTCAGTATTCGTATGCGCATAGCCGTAGACGCGATGGGAAGCGATCACGCTCCTGAAAGTGAAGTAGCGGGTGCAATTCAAGCACTGCGCGACTTTCCGCACATGAATCTCGAAATTGTGTTGGTGGGGCCAGAACAGGCTCTGCGAGATGAACTCGCAAAGCAAGGTGGTGACACAAGCAAAATTTCAATTCACGGTGCAACAGACGTGATTGCGACGGAAGACGATCCCGCCGAAGTGTACAAACATCGGCGGGATTCCAGTTTATATCAAGGGATGTTGCTTCACAAGAATGGTGATGTAGATGCCTTTGTATCTGCTGGCAATACTGGTGCAATGATGGCTGTTGGTACACTAATGCTCGGTAGAATTCGCGGAGCAGGAAGGCCAACAATTGGAGCGATGTTTCCCACACATGAATTCGGAAAGAACACCGTTGTGGTGGATGTTGGAGCCAATGCAGACAACAAACCCCAACACTTGTTTGAATTTGCCGTGATGGGTTCAGAATACGTTCGACACGTTCTCGGAGTTCCGCGGCCGCGTGTTGGCCTCTTGAATATTGGAGAAGAAAAAGGCAAGGGTACGAAGGTTGTACAGGAAGCTGACGAACTTCTCGAATTGAAAGCTCAGAGCGCTGGCCTGCATTATGTAGGCAATGTAGAAGGACGCGACATCATGAACCGGTCGGTAGACGTAGTGGTTTGTGATGGTTTCGTTGGCAACATCGTCTTGAAATTTGGCGAGAGTTTCTTGAATCTGTTTAAGAATCGCCTCAAAGCATACGCAAAGAAAAATTTGTTTAACACGTTAAAAGCTGCGGTTGTTGCGCCTGTTCTCAAGAACATGCTCAGCGATTTTAACTACGAAGAACACGGCGGTGTGCCCTTGTTGGGCGTTCGTGGTTGCGTGATAATAGGTCACGGCAGCTCTTCCGGGCTTGCAGTACGCAATATGATATCTCAAGCGTACACCATGTATGAAAAGCGCTTAAACGCAGCTATCGAAGAGGCATTGCAAAATGCTTCCGCAAGTACCGAACACTAAAGGACCGCAAACATGCCACAGTATAGATCCGCACTTACTGCAATAGCTCATTATGTACCAGACACTGTGTACGACAACCAGTGGTTTGCAGAGCGCATGGACACAAATGATGAGTGGATAACCTCTCGAACAGGAATTAAAGAACGCCGTATCATGACTGACGGAGCAACGTCAGATATGATCCTACCTGCTGCTCGCGAAGCCCTTGAAAATTGTGGTAAAACAGCCGCAGATATTGACATCATCATTGTCACCACTGTGACTCCGGACATGATGTTTCCGCCCACAGCGGCTATTGTTCAACGTGAACTTGGCGCGAAGAATGCATGGGGGTACGATCTCTCAGCTGCGTGTTCGGGGTTTTTGTTTGGCCTAAACAGCGCACGAGCATTTGTTGAGTCTGGTGTTGCAAAAACGGTAATGGTATGCGGCGCTGACAAAATGTCTTCAATCCTTAACTACGATGACCGCACTACAAGCATTTTGTTTGGTGACGGTGCCGGTGTTGCAATTGTAGAGCGTTCAGAAGATGAAAACGTTGGAATTATAGATGCCATCACACACATCGATGGTTCGGGCGAGCCGTATTTGCATATGAAAGCAGGCGGAAGCAGGAAACCAGCCTCCCATGAAACTGTTGACAACAAAGAGCATTACGTGTTTCAGGATGGTCAAGCAGTATTCAAGAAAGCAGTTATAGGCATGGCCGAAGTAAGCGCTGAAGTTATGGAGCGCAACAATCTCACTGGTGACGACGTTGCGTGGTTGGTTCCACACCAAGCCAACAAGCGCATAATCGATGCTACAGCTCGCCGTATGGGTGTTACTGACGACAAAGTCATTGTCAATATCGACCGGTTTGGTAACACAACTTCAGGAACCATTCCAATTTGCTTGAGTGAATTGCAAAAGAATGGGCAATTGAAGTACGGTGACAATGTCATCTTAGCAGCATTTGGTGCTGGATTTACATGGGGTGCTATTTACTTGAAATGGGCAATTAAATGAAACAAGCATTACTTTTTTCCGGGCAAGGTTCCCAATATGTTGGTATGATCAAAGACTTAGCTGCGGCCTATCCGAGCGTGGCAAGTATGGTCGAACAAGCAAACGACATTTTAGAGTACAGCATTGGCACAATAGCCATGGAAGGACCCACAGAGTCCTTGACTGAAACTCGATATACACAACCGGCCTTGTTTTTACACGAAGCAGCTCTATTCGATTTATTGAAAGACAAACTCAACCGCGATGCAGTTGCAGGTCACTCACTCGGTGAGTACAGTGCATTGTACGCTGCTGGAGTCATCGGCTTTGAGGAAGCTTTGAAACTCGTTTCTCTCCGCGGACAGCTTATGTTCAAAGCAGGGGAACAAGTACCCGGTACTATGTTCGCAGTGTTAGGCATTGACGACGATGAAGTAGAGCAACTCTGCCGCAATCTAACTTCTGCCGAAGGAGTTGTTGTAGCAGCCAATTTCAACTCACCGGGACAGGTAGTTGTCAGTGGTACCGCAGAATATCTGCGCAAGAATGCTCATGCTTTCAAAGATGCAGGAGCCAGAAAAGTTGTCGAGCTCAATGTAAGTGGTGCCTTCCACTCTCCGCTCATGCAACCAGCAAAAATGGAGTTAGAAGCTGCAATAAACGACATTACATTCAACGATGCTTCTTGTCCTGTGTATGTCAACTCTTTAGCACAACCTCTTACAGACGCTGATGCACTGAAGCAGGCCTTGGTTCAGCAATTGGTTTCACCGGTTCGCTGGACGCAGAGCATCAAAGCAATGATTGATAGTGGGGTTGAGAGTTTTGTTGAGCTCGGTCCTGGTAAAGTGTTGCAAGGACTTGTAAAACGCATTGATCGATCTAAACAAATTTCAGGTTTTGACACTGCTGAGCAAGTGTCTGAATTGTTGAGTTAAACAGCGAAATCGGGATAAACACACTATGAGTTCACTTCAAGACAAAGTGATTGTTGTAACTGGCGGTTCGCGTGGTATTGGTGAAGCGATTGTGCGTCACTGCGCCGCAGCAGGAGCTAAAGTACATTTCACATATAGATCGTCATCTGCAAATGCGGACACTATCGTCGCCAATCTTGCGGCAAAAAACCTTAGCGCTGTATCCCACAAGTGTGATGTTGCGAGTCCTGACGACGTGCAAGCACTCATCGAGACAGTGGTCAAGGCCGAAGGTGCAATTCACGGTCTTGTAAACAATGCCGGTATCACAAGAGACGGATTGGTGATGCGCATGAAGGACGAAGATTGGGATGCGGTTATCGACACAAATCTCAAATCGGCATTTACCGCCAGTAGAGCTGTAGCTCGCCCAATGATGAAGCAGCGCAATGGCCGTATTGTCAATATCGGTTCTATTGTAGGGCAGACTGGAAATGCAGGACAAGTGAACTACAGTGCATCTAAGGCAGGTCTCATTGGTCTGACCAAGTCATTGGCCAAGGAGCTTGCTTCTCGTAATATTTTAGTAAATTGCGTTGCTCCGGGCTATGTCGCAACAGACATGACGGACAAATTAACAGAAGAGCAGACTCAAGCATTCGAAAAGAATATTCCAATGCAACGCTCGGCAACACCTGAAGAGGTAGCTACCGTGGTTGCATTTTTCCTTTCTGATGCCTCCGGTTATGTAACCGGACAAGTGTTGAATGTTGATGGTGGATTGGCCGCCTAAACATAGAGAATAGACTTAAACTTAAACGTAGTATAAACCCTTATTAACGTATTAACCTGTAGAGGCATACAATGTCAACCGTTGCAGAACGCGTAACGCAGATTATCGTAGACAAACTCGGTGTAGAAGAGTCACAAGTAAAGCCAGAAGCATCATTCACAAATGATCTCGGTGCTGACTCACTCGATACAGTAGAACTTATCATGGACTTCGAACGCGAGTTTGACACCTCTATTGAGGACAGTGACGCTGAGAAGATTCAGACTGTCGGCGACGCTGTTTCTTATCTTGAGAAGAACGCCGGTTAATAATATCGGCAAATGAATAGCGTCGGATAATACTGACGTAACGTTCGATGAGTCTTTCAGCCAGAGAGTTGGAAGACTCGTTGATTGTATCCCAAAACAGAATTATACAGGACAGAAGATGTCTGACAGCAAGAGGAAAAGAATTGTCGTTACCGGATTGGGGGCTGTTACGCCAATCGGTAATTCAGTACAAGAATTTTGGCAAGGCATGATGGAAGGCAAATCGGGCGGTGCTCCGATTAAGCAATTTGATGCCACAGAATTCAAAACTCAGTTTGCCTGCGAAGTAAAAGATTTTGACGCAACGCAGTATCTCACGGTTCGCGATCAACGACGCATGGATCCATTTACAATTTTTGCGATGGCTTCTGCAATTATGGCTGTAGAAGACGCGAAATTTGATTTTGATACATTGGATTTAGAACGCGTTGGTGTTGTGTGCGGTTCAGGTATTGGCGGGATGTGGACATACCACAATCAGCAATCCAACCTTTTTGAACGCGATGGCAAGCCAGACCGCATTAGTCCTTTCTTTGTTCCTATGCTTATCTCGGATATTTCGCCGGGACAAATAGCTATTAAGTACGGTTTCAAAGGACCTAACTACGGAACTGTTGCTGCCTGCGCAACCTCGAACATGGCAATTGCAGATGCAATGATGTTGCTCGAACGGGGTGACGCGGATGTAATCCTAGCAGGTGGTTCAGAAGCCGTGATTTGCCCGATGGGTATTGGTGGTTTTAACTCAATGAAAGCTTTGAGCACACGCAATGACGATCCGGCCGGTGCGAGCAGACCGTTTGACAAAGACCGTGATGGATTTGTCATGGGTGAAGGCGGCGGTATTCTAGTGATGGAAACGCTAGAACATGCTAAAGCGCGCGGCGCGAAAATCTACTGTGAAGTGTCGGGAATGGGCCTCACAGACGATGCATACCATATTACCCAACCTGCAGAAGGTGGTGAAGGTGCGGTTCGTTCAATGCAGATTGCTATCAAAGATGCCGGGTTGCAGCCTGAAGATATTGACTATATCAATGCGCATGGAACATCAACACCATTTAATGATAGAAACGAAAGTGCGGCCATTAAAACAGTGTTCGGTGATCACGCAAAAAATCTGGTTGTGAGCTCTACCAAGAGTATGACCGGACACCTTCTCGGTGCAGCGGGCGCTGTTGAAGCAATAGCCTGCGTAAAAGCAATTGAGGAAGGAATGGTGCCACCAACGATCAACTACACCACAGCTGATCCTGATTGCGACTTGGACTATGTTCCAAACAAACCCGTTAAACGCGAGTTGAATGCAGTGTTGTCAAATACGTTTGGATTTGGTGGACACAATGCTTCTCTGGTCTTTAAGAAGTACACGGACTGACGATCGACGTAGGAGCATCGGAACTCAATAATGCTGGGTGTCATCCAGAACCTGAGAAATAAGATTCTAAAGCTGGCCTCATCTGACAAGCGTGTTCGTTTGTGGGATGAGGCCATGTTTCCCGAAGTCGGCTTTTTAACCTCCGAAAAGGTTTCTGACCTCGAGTCCATACTCAATATTTCCATCCGCAACAAAAGCTTGTACGAACAAGCATTAACACATCGCAGTTACCTTCAAATTGCCGAAACAGAAACCAAGATTTCATCCAATGAACGCATGGAGTTTCTAGGCGATGCCATTCTCGGTATGATTGTCGCAGAGTACTTGTTCTACTTGCATTCCGATGTAAGTGAGGGCGAGTTGACGAAACTTCGATCGCGGTTAGTCAATAAGCAGAGCTTGGCATATTGTGCCGAAAAGCTTGGTCTCAAACCATTTATCGTTGTCAGTGCTAGCGCCGGAAAATCCCTAAAGTCTGGCAACAAGTCTATAGTTGCAGATGCAATGGAAGCAGTGATTGCGGCCGTGTTCCTCGATCACGGTATCGAGTACTGCAAGAAATTCATCGTTGAGTCTGTTCTGAGTAACATAATGGACGAAAAGCGATTGATGAAAGACTCCAATTACAAGAGTCTTCTGCTAGAGCTAACCCAATCTGTTGGTATGGGAATTCCAACATACGAGGTTGTCCAAACTGAGGGACCTGATCACGATAGAATTTTCACGATTGAAGCTCATTTGCAAGGCAAGTCATACGGCGTCGGCAAAGGGAGTAATAAAAAGTCGGCTGAGCAAAATGCCGCCAGAGAAGCCTATCACTTTTTACAACACAAGTCACCTTCGTAACGAAACCTTTTTGTAGTTTGGTTTGTCGTACATTGTATTGAGACGTTACTCGTCTCTCTACTGGTCAACTCACTCATGATCTTGTACATAATACTCCAAAACTATGAAGCCCACTTTCAAGCTCATTGCATTGTTTCTATTGGTGTTTGCATCAGGTATGTCGACTGCGTATGGCCAGTTCGGTAAGAACAAAATGCAATACCAAGATTTCGATTGGCAGTACCTTAAAACAGATCATTTTGACGTCTATTTTCACCAAGGAGGCGAGTATCTCGCCCGGTATGCTGGTGTCGTAGCAGAACGTGCGTTACAGGAATTTCAACGTGAATTACGCTTTTCGATTACCGAACGCATAACATTCATCGTCTACAACTCTCACAATGGTTTTGAACAAACGAATGTTGTACATTCTTTTTTGAGTGAAGGTGTTGGCGGAGTTACCGAGCTGTTCAAGAACAGAGTTGTGGTGCCTTTCCAAGGCAACTGGTCGCAGTTTGAACATGTGGTTGAGCACGAACTTGTTCACGCGGTGTTGAATGACATGTTTTACGGTGGCAGCATTCAACAGGCAATCATTAATCGCGTTGATGTTTCCTTGCCACTATGGATGAATGAAGGGCTTGCTGAGTACCTGTCTGCAGAAGGTTTAGATACTGAAACAGATATGCCATGAATGAAAAGCTTCCAGAGCCTGAAGAAATGAATGGGTATTTAGCGTACCGCGGTGGTCAAACTGTGTATTGGTACATAGCAGATACATACGGCCCATCCAAAGTGGGTGAACTCATTAACAATGTGTTAGCAGCGGGAACTTTGGAGTCAGCATTTAAGAATACTTTTGGTATGGGATTAGATGAATTCACCGAAGAGTTTAAGTCTGATCTCAAGCGGTACTACTATCCAGATATCAACACATACTCACGCTTGAAAGATATCGCTCAGCGCCTGACCAATCACGAAGAAGATGGAGCTTTTTACAACACGTCTCCCGAGATTTCGCCAGACGGAAAGAAGGCCGTGTTTATATCTGACAGAGAAATGTTTTTCGGATTGTTTGTTATGAATCTCGACAATCCCGAAGAAATCACGCAGGTGTTGTCATCTGGACGCGCGAATGACTTTGAAGAGCTCAATTTCCTCACACCCGGAATTTCATGGGCTCCCGATAGTCGTAGAATCGCGGTTTCCGCCAAAGCAGGCGGCAACGATGCGTTGTTTATAGTCGATGTTGAGTCAGGAGATGAAGAGAAGTATGACCTAGGATTTCGATTCATGAATTCTGTGTCTTGGTCACCAGATGGTAGGTATATAGCATTTTCGGCAACCGTGAATGAACAACCAGACCTGTTCTTGTTTGAAGTAGCAACTGAACGAGTCACGCGCCTGACCAATGATGTGTTTTCTGAGACAATACCCAAATGGAATGAGGCTTCGAGCGGATTGTACTTTGTGTCGGATAGAGGGGATCAATTGCAGGTTACCACAACCACCGCCGAAAACTTTGATATGTGGAACTACAATGTTGACGTGAGCGACATCTATTTTCTCGAAATAGGGGCGGTTGAGGCGGAACGACTGACCAATAGTCCTGAAGCTGTTGAAACTTCTATCGCAATTGTACCTGGCGGAGACGAAATATGGTTTAGCTCAGACGAGAGCGGGATTTCGAATATCTATTCGCTTACTCTCTCCACAGGAAGTATTGTCGGCAAAACGAATGCCTTGAATGGGGTAAAACAAATTGAACTCAGCAATGACGGCAGTATTCTGTTGTTTTCTTCACAGGACGACATGGGTTTTGATCTATATCGAATTGATCAACCGTTGACGACATTAACCGATGTGGTTCCTGTACCAACAACATTTGTGAAGACGCGTAATGCGAGTGCAAATACGACTCCAGCTACCACGCCGAATTCCAATGTTCAATTGGGTGGCATGCGTTTGTCGGTTACTCCAAATACAAACAGCAACAACAGCACATCAATTGCGAATTCAGAATTTTCCGACGCTGACTTTCCAGTGTACGATTACAAGATCCACTTTACACAAGATCTGATTACCGGCAATGTTGGGATGAACACGTTCTATGGGGTTCAGGGCGTTCAGGGACAGTTTCAGATGTTGTTCTCAGACATGCTAGGGGATCACCAAATGTACTTCAGCGCATATATGTTGACCTCGCTTGACAACTCAAATTTTTACTTGGCCTACAATTACCTGCCAAATAGAATAGATTATAGTTTTGCTGCATTCCACTCGGCAACATATGTCACCGAAGGAACCTCTCTATTTGGACCGCGCAAGAAGTATCGTTATGTAGGTGGCGAAGCCTCGGCTCGTTATCCATTTAGCAAATACTCGCGTGCTGAGTTAAACATGTCTCTCGTACACACGATGTCGGAAGACATCAATTCGCCCGATCTGCCTTCTGAATCTGCAACCCATATTGCGCCTTCGATTGGATATGTGTATGACGACGTGTTGTTTGGGTGGACAGGTGGATTTGAGGGAACACGAATGTATGTGCGGTTTGACGGCACTCCGAGATTGGGCAATGGTGACCTAGATATTGGCTTTGGCAGGCTTTCCACAGACATAAGAAAGTACTTTCACCTAGGCAGTGGTTTTGTGGTCGCTTCTCGTTTGTTTGGCGGAACAACATTTGGGTCAAATCCACCGGTGTTTTTCCTGGGAGGTGAGCAGGGCTGGTTGAATAGAGAATTCTTCGCCAATGAGCTACCCTACAACAATGCCACAGAGTTGTACTTCATGAAAGCCGTTCACCCCTTGCGAGGATGGGATATTAATCAGCTGAGAGGGGAGAATGTAGTGTCGGGCAATATTGAATTGCGATTGCCGCTCTTTTTCTTGCTTTTCGCTGATGCTGGTGCTGCTTGGAATGAGGAGTTTGACATTGATGCAACCACGCCCGATCGAGACTTTAAACCGGTTCCACGAGATTTTGTGTGGTCTACAGGAGTCGGAATACGTCTTTTCCCAATTGGTTTGCCATTGAAGATTGATGTTGCTTGGCCAAACGCTTTCGGTCATTTCGGAAAGCCGCGTTGGCTGATTTCACTTGGTCAAGATTTCTAAATTCAACAAGTCGTCGAGCCCGTAGTAAATACTATGAGAACAAGCCTTCTTCGGGAGGAGAAGCCCCAAAGTGCTTGTAAGCCGTTGCAGTTAACTCGCGCCCACGTGGAGTGCGGTTAAGAAATCCCTGTAAGATGAGAAAAGGTTCGTAAACCTCTTCCAAAGTACCGGCATCTTCGCCTACTGCTACTGCAAGCGTTTTTAGCCCTACTGGGCCTCCGGCGTACTTGTCGAGAATCGTTTTCATGATACGAACATCCATTTCATCAAAGCCGTATTCATCTACCTCTAGAGCGGTGAGTGCAAGCATGGCAATGTCTTTCGTAATGGTTCCATCGCCCTTTACTTGAGCGAAGTCGCGTGTTCTTCGCAAAAGTCTGTTCGCAATTCTCGGTGTGCCGCGTGACCTGCGTGCAATCTCAAAAGCTCCTTCCTCTTTGGTGGGAACGCCTAGGAGTTTTGCTGAGCGCATAACGATGTGATGCAGTTGCTCCGGAACGTAATAATCTAGTCGACACACCACACCAAAGCGCGTGCGTAGAGGCGCTGTGAGAAGTCCCGCTCTTGTAGTTGCTCCCACCAATGTAAAGCTTGGCAACTGCAACTGAACGCTGCGGGCAGATGGACCCGAGTCGATCATGATATCGAGTGAGTAATCCTCCATCGCCGAGTAAAGATACTCTTCTACCACGGGAGAGAGTCTGTGAATCTCATCAATAAACAAGACGTCGCCTTCTTCTAGATTCGTCAGCAGGCCGGCGAGGTCACCAGGTTTCTCCAACACTGGGCCACTTGTCACCTTAATGTTGCTGCCCATTTCTCGAGCCACAATGTGACTCAATGTAGTTTTGCCTAGTCCAGGCGGCCCCGTGAGAAGAACATGATCCAATGCCTCATGTCGCATTCGAGCAGCTTCAACGAAAACCAACAGATTTTCTACAATCTTCTCTTGGCCAACAAACTCATCAAATATCTTAGGCCGCAGGGCTGCATCTGATTCGTCTTCACCATGTTGCAATGGTGTGGTGTTCTCATCTGCTCTATCTCTATCCATCATACCAATTCTAGTGCTTTCTTAAAGTATTCAATTGTCGAGGCAAGTCCTTGTTTTCTATCTACTTGCGGAGACCAGTTGAGAATTTCTCTGGCTTTGGATATATCAGGTTGACGAACTTTGGGATCGTCTGCCGGAAGGTCCTTGAACACAATTTCACTGCGCGACTTTGTCAATTCTATAATCTCCTGCGCGAGTTGAAGCATACTTAGCTCATCTGGGTTGCCGATATTGACAGGCTCTGATTCATTTGAGAGAAGCAGTGAGTAGATGCCGTTAACTAAATCGTCAACATAGCAAACCGAACGTGTTTGGCTGCCGTCGCCAAAGACAGTGACTGGTTCATGTGTCAGCGCTTGGCTTACGAATGCAGGAATTGCGCGGCCATCTTTGATACGCATGCGCGGACCATATGTATTGAATATTCTCACAATACGAGTTTCAAGGCCATGGTATTGGTGGTATGCCATGGTCATTGCCTCGGAAAAGCGTTTTGCTTCATCGTAAACTCCGCGTTGCCCAATGGGATTCACATTTCCCCAATACGATTCTGGCTGCGGGTGAATGAGTGGATCTCCGTACACTTCAGAAGTGGAAGCGAGCAAAAAACGCGCTTTTTTAGCTAGTGCCATACCCAGGACTTTGTGAGTTCCCAAAGACCCAACCTTTAAAGTCTGAATTGGCAGTCGCAAGTAGTCTATTGGAGACGCAGGCGATGCAAAATGCAAGACATAGTCAACATCGCCTTTGACATAGATGAACTCGGTCACATCGTGCCGAATCAGGTGAAACTGTTCAAGTGGGATAAGGTGGCTGATATTCTCTGGAGTGCCTGTTACAAAGTTGTCGATACACGTAACTTTGTAACCTTCACGAATGAATTTTTCACAGAGATGAGAGCCCAAGAATCCTGCTCCACCAGTTATCACAACATGCTTCATACTATGCTCCGGAATTCAACATTGTTTTGTGTTCAGCAAACTTACATTTATTGTTTGACATAGTGGAGCGTAGAAGTGAGTACTTTATTCACTATCTTAACTCAAGAAGTGATGCTCAAACCCTACTGTGCAATATGATTTGAAGACTATTGAGAGCTATATCTGTGTGTTTCTTTTAGTTAGTGCCGTGGCCTTTGGCCGCGATACGCACTCACCTGGGTATGTTGTGTCGCGCGTGTTCGGACCACAAGATAGCAGGTTGCCGAGCGCTCATGTCAGTGACTTGGCGGAAGACCGCGATGGATATGTTTGGCTCGCTACTCCCAACGGCCTAACACGGTTTGACGGGATCAGATTTGCAACCTTGCGACATATTCCCGGTGACAGTTCTTCGTTGCCTGGTAATTCAGTTTCGCGAATCACCGCCAATCCCAACGGTGGAGTGGTTGCCGGTATTACCAACTTTGGTTTGTGTGGCGTTTCCGTTGATGGCCGGGTTTATGGAAGAGTTTCTTTGCAAGATGAGAGGTTTCCAGGCATAGAAGGCCAAGCGAACAAAGAGCTCGTTGCAGCTGACACCGTTGTTTGGGCTTTTAGTGCTGATAGGTCGTTCAACATTTGGCGCAGCTACTCTAGTGGTGACTCTAAAGTATTTACAGACTTGCAAGCAGAGACAACCTTTCCACCTAAAATACACGATGCTTGTATAGATAGTACTGGAGAAGTATTTCTCGCATCTGACCGCGCTGGAGTGTGGAAATACGATAAGTCGCAACAGGCATTTCAGTTTTTTGCCAACCCATTTTCGCGAGAGCCAGAACCCTCCGTACATTCAGTCCAAGTGTATGATTCTATTGTTGTATGTGGTGGCAAAGGGAAGGTAGCATTCATCGATAGAGGGAACCCAGATACGACAGTGATTGACGTTTCCTTTGGTGTGAGCAAGAAAAAAGCGCTCGTACGCGAGATTCGTCGCAGTTCGCGCGGAGAGTGGCTTTGTTTGGTTGAACACGTTGGCTTAGTGTGGGTGTCGCATTTTGGTAGTACACGAGTGTTGATGAGCTTTGACGAAATGCTGCGTGCAACAGGTACAGGTGGAACTATGCAAAGTTTGTTAGCGTGTTCTTCCGGAATTGTTTATGTCGGTATGTCAAGTGGTCTGATCGAGTTGCACCGTGTTGCTACTGGTTTGGAACACATTCTGAAAGCAGGTTCTATAGAGAATATGAATGTGCCAACAACAGGACAACTTGTGAGTACTAGGGGGTTGTTAGTTGGAAAAGATTCCAGTTTGTTTGTTGGTACAAAAGAAGGGTTGATAATTGTTTCTAATGGCAAGAGTATCAAGCGAATTCAATCAACTCTAACTGGCCTGGGGCCAAGCAATATCGTTAATGTGCAGTGCGAGATGGGAAATGCCTTGTACTTGGGAACGAATACTGGACTCTTTGTTGTCCGCCCCGATTTTTCTGCTTTTGAAGCCGTGCATATTCCCTATGTCTACAGAACCGGAACATGGGCTCTCCAGGCTATCGATGAGCAAACGTTATTTGTCGGTACGCTCGGAGAAGGTGCGTATTTGTACGATATAGTTTCAGGAAACACACGTGCATTTCCCGAAAGCCTGCACAAGCAAGAGTCTAGTAGATTGCCCAATGATGTGGTTGTGTGCGCCAAGAAGCTCGGCTCGTCTCTATGGATCGGTACCGATAACGGCGTGTGCCGTTACGGATTAGATGACAACTCGTTTGAAATTATTCAGTCACGCGCAAATGGTGAAGGCCCGGAGTATCCCGTATGGGATATTGTGCAATGGAATGGAAGTATCGTTTTGGCAACGGCGGGGGGGGGCTTAGTGCGGCTGCAGAAAGAGAGAGGATCTTGGAAGAGAAGTACCGTAGCTTCTGAGGGTAGGGGCTTGCCAAGTAATATTGTTCGATGCTTAGAAGTAGGCTCAGATGGGATGTTATATGTCAGCACCGACAGAGGTATTACAGCATTTGATCTGGACTTTGAACCAGTAGTGGCATTCTTGGCAAATCAAGATATGCAAGTCTCAGAATTTAATTTTAAGTCGTCTGCTAGTAGAAACAATGCAGTGTTGTTTGGCGGTCATGGAGGCGTTGTTGAGTTAAATGTAGAAGCACTAGAAATTCCGCGCAAAGAGGTGTTTACTGTCGTCTCAGAGTTTGAGTCTTATGCCTCGGATACCGCGCGGCTTTTTCTGAGCCCACAACACGACACGATTCGAATCGGACATCACCAAAACTCGTTTCGTTTGTCTCCGAGTGTATTAAAAACAACGCGTCCTGATATCGCGCATTGGTATGTGCAGTTGATTGGCATTGACAAGTTTCCAAGGGTGAGCCGTAGCTCTGATCCTACAATGTACTATGCAAATGTAAACCCTGGTGTGTACCAGATAAGCCTGAATGCGTTTCTTCAGAACGGACAAAAGGCAACGATTGCGAGGAACATGTACATCGAAGTTGTACCTGCCATGTGGCAAACAACTTGGTTTCGATACACAATCGGAACGCTAGCAATTTTACTTGTACTCTCTCCACTCGTGGTTTGGATTGGTGCGTCGAGAAAGCGACAGCGCTTGCAAGAACGTCTTGTTGAAATGCAGCTATCTGCTCTGCGTTCGCAAATGAATCCTCACTTTGTGTACAATGTATTGAATTCGATTGTTGGTTTTATTGTCAAAGGAAAAAAAGAAGAAGCAATCGATTATATCTCTGATTTTGCCACGCTCATGAGAATTGTCTTAGACAACTCTCGCAAGCCGTTGATCACCCTAGAGAGTGAGTTGGCTGCTCTTCAACAATACTTGGATTTGGAGGCACAGCGGCACAATCGGTCTTTTACGTTTTCAATAGTTTGTCGCAAAGGATTGGATCCAGCAACGACATTTATGCCGTCAATGCTCATACAACCATTTGTTGAGAACTCTGTGAAACACGGAGTTTCAAGACGAACAGGCGGACATGTAGAAATCACTCTTCAACTCGAAACTGAGATGTCGTGGCGCTGTACAATCGTAGACAATGGAATTGGAATTGAACGGTCTCTAGCCAACAAAAAAGTTGAAACTCATACTTCTAGAGGACTTGAAATCAATCGAGAAAGGGTGGAAGCATTGCGTGCATTGTACGGAGAAGTCTTTAGTATTAGTGTTAGGCAAGGTTCAGACAGTGGTGACGTAGCATTCCCTGGCACTATCGTGGAACTCACATTCCCAATGTTAGAAAGGAGCTAGCAACCTATGGAACTTACCTGTGTTATAGTCGATGACGAATCGCAAAGTCGCGATGCTTTGGCCGGCGCAATTGAGATGTTTTGTCCCGATGTGAAGATTCTCGCAGAGGCAGAAGGTGTGGCTGAAGGTATTCGCAGTATACGACAACATCAGCCAGATATAGCGTTTTTGGACATCGAGATGGCAGATGGCACTGGATTCGATATTATCGAGTCGCTGCACAATAATCGCTGCACATATGTTCTCGTCACTGCGTACGACAATCATGCTCTGAAAGCGTTTGACATGGAAGTGAGTCAGTACCTCTTGAAGCCTGTGGATAGACGCAAACTCACGCGACTTGTAGACAACCTTCTGCAACTGAAATCAAGCATGAAACAAGAAGAACCCGCGCGCTCAAAAATAAGTGTTGATACCGTTGAAGGGACTGTGTTTTTAGCTTTGGACGATATTGAGTACGCCGTTGTAAAAGACAACTGGCTACAAATTCGCGTTCTCAACAACAAGGATGTGTATACCAATATGAGCTTATCTGCTTTCGAAGAGACCGTTAACAGACTGTCATTTATTCGCATTCACCGCAGCTATGTAGTGAACACTGAGAACATCGATATCGTATTGAAATCTGGTACAAAAGTCCGCATGAAAGGTGGTGAAATTGTACCTGTTTCTCGCGCAAATAGGGAAAAGCTGCTCAACTTTTTGAATATGTAGTAGGAAATATTCAGCCCTTTTAGGTTTTGTGACCTCGTCATTCACAGTCCAGATTCTGCCAAATACAACCCAATAGATCCCATTCGCGATTCTTCTATTGTCTTGCCATACGTTCTTGTCTTATTTGCAACCGTTCATTGACAAATCAATCGGGTTGCGTTGAAGACGTAACGAATTGTGTGACGCAGGGCTCAATGTTGGGGGTGGATATTACTTGCTGTTTTCTTTGCTGTGCAGAACGTTGGAATTCTGGGAAGAATTCCTGCTCCTGCTTCCCAGAGGTCCAAACCGTATTTTTGCGCACCCTCGATTATTGTCGCCTGCGACAACCCGATTGTTCTTGTCGTCCTCTGTTTTTCTACCCTTCTTTGTATTTTGTGCTTTCGCGTTTTTACAAATGACATGGAATGCACTATGTACCACTCTTGGTGCCGCTTGCTTATTGCGGCTACGATGCTTTTCTCGCTTCAATACGCACAGGCCGAAGTTGCCAATACACGGGGAACTCCGAGTGTAGTTCGTGAAGCGCTACAGGAAATAGCAGATGCTAACTCTGATGTAGTTCACTTAGAAACTTTTGGATACGATTACGACGAGAATGCTCTTGTGTGGGTAACATTGGGCAAAGGGGAGAATATTCACTCTCGTCCGGCCTTGTTGCTTGTCGCGGGCATCGAACCCATGGATATAACTGGCCCAGATGTTATGGCCGGAATCGTGAGTTCTTTTTTAGTAAAACGAACGCTCAACAATGACAACATCCTCGATTCCGTAACTGTATATGTCGTTCCGTACTTGTCGGCAAGCAGTTTGCAGACTGTTCGCGATACGCCTATCCGCATGGCCAAGGGAGCACTAACACCACAGGATGACGATAAGGACGGTCGCATGGACGAAGATCCGGGTAACGACATGAACAACGATGGTATTGTAGGATACTTGCGTGTTGCCAACAGTTCTGGTGCATTTGTGGAGCATGCTCTTGAATCAACGGTTATGGTGCCATACACGCCCGGAGCAGAAGGGACGCGATATGACGTGTTTGTTGAAGGGAACGATGACGACGACGACGGCAAACTCAACGAGGATGTCCGCGGTGCAATCAATCTCAACACAAA
>JAUHYX010000197.1 GCA_030426285.1 bacterium | reverse complement strand
AAGTGCGCTCATTTATTTTCATTCAGGTTCAGCTGGAACTGCAGCAGGTTGGAATGTGCAGTATACGTATCTAGGCGACACAAATAGCTATGTGTTGAACTCGCCATCCGGTAGCATCGTTGACGGATCTGGCGACTGCGACTATGTTTTTGATATTGACCGCACATGGACAATCTCATCTACAACAAATCAAATCATTGGTTTGAATTTTACTGAGTTTGATGTCCATACAACTGACGTAGTCCGTGTGTATGATGAGAGTACTAGCGGCACACTACTCGGTTCGTTTACGGGCTCCACTGTGCCGTCAGGGTTGTTGTACGCTACAAGCGGAACCATGCTTGTCGTGTTTGAAACTGATGGTGCAGATGAAGCAGGAGGGTGGTCGGCAGATTTTAGTGAAGTGCCGTGGACAACTACGTGCTCAGGTACACTTGCCGACGGTTCTGGTGCCGGTGACTATGCAAATGACGATCGGCGTTTCTACATGATCGAAACACCATGTGAGCTTACACGCATTGGTTTTACAGACTTTGATGTTGCTGCGGGCGACACTTTGTTTTTGTACAATGGCAGTACGCTGGACTCAGACGTTCTAGCAGCGTTTTCCGGTTCAACACTGCCTGAGGCATTGCTTACCACAAGCTCAAGTGTTTTGCTTGAATTTGTTACCAATGAGAGCAGTACAGCTGGTGGTTGGGACCTTGTTTTTAGTGGTTCAAACTACTTTGAAGTAAATAGCATCTCACCAACCAATCATCCAATCAATACTGCTAGTGGTACTCTGGAAGTAGGTGGTGATATGGTGGGCATCACAACAATTGGTACAGTCTCTCGCTCAACAAGCAATGTGGTGATGGGTAGCATGCCGAGTTCGTTTACGTGGAATAGTTCCACATCTGTGACAGTACACGTACCTGGAGTACTGCTTTCGACAGTCGGGACACTTGAGCTAACGTTCACTGACTTTTTGTTGCGAACAACATCTACGACAGTGACCATTGTAGAGCCTTTGTTCGCTCGTCATGATTACAGCGCAGCTAGTGGATCACGCACAATTCATGTACTGGCCAACGACGACATAGGCGCAGCCGCGTTGTTGTCGGCCGGAAGTCCACGCTGGGGCACAGTCACTGTTACAGGTAGTTCGATTACCTATACTCCAGATCCAATGTTCTATGGACTCGACAATTTTGAATATACCATTGGTTTTGCTGGAGACTTTACGAGCACCGGCACGGTTACAGCATATACACGTCCAAACGGCACCAGCGACAAAACGCTGACGCAGCTCGAACGCGTGCAACAAGGCGGCGAGATCAACCGCTTGAAACGTCCACGCGGCGCGGTGGTCTCAGCAGATGGTGAACACCTGTATGTAGCTGCGTATTCATCACGGGCTGTTTCACACTTTACTCGTGCTGGCAATGGAGAACTTACATATGTAGACAATATGCAGGGTTCTAACCAGGGCTTAACAAGTATCACTCAGGTTGCACTCTCGCCCGATGGAGAGTTTCTGTACACAACCTCGCGCAGTGAATTTGCTGTTGGCATATACAGTGTGCATGCAACAACTGGAAGTCTTACCTACGTTGGCAAAGCGGTTCGCAATGTCGATGGGGTGGATGGACTTAAATATGCCGAAGACATTGTGGTCTCTCCAGACGGACGTCATGTGTACACCGTTAGCTCAGGTGATCATAAACTCACGGTGTTCCAGCGCAATCAAACTACCGGCACACTCACATATGTTGAACGCTTCAAGGACGGTCAAGGCGGTGTGACAAAGATGCGTACTCCACGCGCGGTAGCTGTCTCTCCCGATGGCAATCATGTGTATGTAGCAGCGTATGCCGACAATGCCGTAAATGTGTTCTCACGTGCCGAAGAGACTGGAAAGCTGACATTTGTGCAGCACCGCAAAGACAATTCTGGTGGTGTAGACGGCATCTACGGCGCGAGTGGTGTGGCAGTATCCCCAGACGGAGAGGAGGTATTTGTATCTGGTTATCGCGACAATGCACTAGCAGTGTTTGCCCGCAACCAAACCACAGGTACGCTCACATATACTGAACGCTTTAAGGACAACAAGGCAGGAGTTGATGGTTTGGCCGGCGCATATCAAACGCGCACAGCTCCATCTGGACAACATGTATTCACAGCTGGCAAAGCCGAACACTCGGTATCACATATTGGTCGCAATGCCACAACAGGTGCAGCTACATATATCGAACGTGTGAAACGCAACACAGACGGTGTGACCGGACTCTACAAACTCTACAATATCGCAGTAGACCCAGAAAGCAATACGCTGTATGCCATGGGCAACTATGACAACAGCGTCACGGTGTTCGAGTTGGATTCACGTCGAAAGCGCGGCGCAGACAACACGGGGCACACCCAACAACCAACAGAGGCGCTTGCAATTACCAATGTATACCCAATGCCAGCCTCTGACGAAGTAACAATTGCCTTTGGTGAGACATACTCAAACCTAATGTGCACAGTCCTCGACCAAGCCGGACGTGAAGTCTTAAGAGTGATCACGGCAGGCGAATCACAGCAGCTTCAGCTTAATACTACAGAACTTGCATCAGGTGTATATTTCTTGTTGCTTGAAGGCCTATCGGGCCAAGAAACACAACTCGCATTTGTTGAAATTGTGGTGGTGAAGTAGAAGTTTTTGAGTAGAGACGGGGCGTGCCCCGTCTTCTCCAATTCGAAAAGCTGAGCCATTTGCAAGAGAGTGCTTAACTTGTTAGCTCAACGTCTTTAATGCGAAACAAAATTGAGGGACACTAATGGCATTTAGTGAGAAAGAGATACAGGACATTGAAAGGGTTATGGATGGGTTCATTGCTGAGCGACGACCACCAGAACAAGTCAGGGCACAAGTAGATTTGTGTTACCGAATCTCAAATCAAAGTGTAGAAATTTTCGAACTGCGGGCAAATTTGAGCAATCCAAGTGAGAAATATGAAGAATCTATTGCCAAAGCGACATTCGTGAAGACAAAGAATGTTTGGAAGGTGTATTGGCAAAGACAAGACTTGAAGTGGCATTCATATGCTCCATTTCCTGAAACTCCATCGTTAAAAGAGTTTACCCAGGTTGTTGCGGAGGACAACCACTTTTGCTTTTTTGGGTAGAAACATTGTGTCCATTTTACGCTTCAACTACGCTGCGTATTGCAACTCAAACAGCTTGCGATAAAGGCCTTGGTGTTCCATGAGTTCATCATGGGTTCCCATTTCCATGAGTTTGCCTCGGTGCATCACAATGATTTTATCCGCGTTTTGAATAGTCGAAAGTCTGTGCGCAATAACAATGCTAGTTCGTCCTTTGAGGAGCACCTGAACTGCTTTCTCGATTTGCAATTCTGTGAGCGTATCAACCGAACTCGTTGCTTCATCGAGAATGAGAATGTCAGGGTCAATGGCCAATGCGCGCGTAAATGAAACGAGCTGCTTTTGCCCAACAGATAAGCCGGCACCACGTTCACCAACAAGTGTATCGATACCGTTGTCAAGTGTATCTAGCAGAGGTTTCAAGCCAATCTGTTCAATGGCATTGTTCAGTCGTTCTTCGGAAATCTCCTTGCTACCAAGGGTTATGTTCTCGCGTATTGTGCGTGAGAATAGGAACACATCTTGCAGTACAATAGCCATGCGTGCGCGCAAGCTATCCTGTTGAATGTCTCTGATACTCTTGCCATCTATAAGAATGTCGCCACCCTGAAACTCATAAAATCGCGTTAACAAGTTCATAAGTGAACTTTTGCCGGCTCCCGTAGCTCCTACAACAGCAACAGTCTCGCCTTTCTTAATGTCAAACGTGACGTTGTGCAGAATTTCTTGTTCACCGTCGTAGCTGAATGTTACATCGTTGAATTCGATACTGTCAGCGAATTCCTTCATTTCTTGAGCACCGTCGTTGTCTTTTACAAACGTGCGTTCATCAAGCAAATCAAACACGCGTTCCGATGCTGCCATTGAATTTTGCAAGGCATTGTATCGGTCGGAGAGCATGCGAAGTGGACGGAAAAACAGTTGCGTGTATCCATAAAATTCGACCAACTTGCCAATTGTTAACACTCCTTCGAGCAGGTAAAACCCACCAAACCACAGCACGAGCCCAACTGCGACGGTAGACAACAGTTCAACAACCGGAAAGTACAGGGCAAAGTAGTGGACAGTTTTTATCTGTTCATCTGTGTGGTGTTTGTTGATGGTAAAAAACTTGTTGTATTCATTGCGTTCTTGCGCGTACAACTGTACCACACTCATTCCGCTGATGTGCTCGTTGAGAAATGAGTTCATTTGTGATACGTATTTGCGCACGTTTAAGAAAGCAACGCGGACATGGCGTCTGAACACACTTGTTGCCCAAAACAATAATGGCAGAACTGCAATAGTTGCCAGCGCTAGTTGCCAACTAGACACAAACATGAAGACAACCAACCAGACCAGTACAAACAAATTGGCAATGATGGTCACGAGTCCATCCGAAAAGAGTTCTTCGAGAACCTTCGTGTCATTGGTAACGCGCGTCACCAAACGTCCAATCGGATGTGTATCGAAGTAGCGCAGGGAGAGCCGCTGCAGAAGGGCGAACATGCGATTGCGCATGTCGTGCACGGTTTTTTGACCGATCCACTGCATCAACAATGCAACGCCATATTGAACAGCACCTTGTACAAACAGGAGACCAACCAACAGCATGACGAGGTCTATGAGCCCATCCAAGTCACCTACAATGATGTACTCATCAACAGCCTTACCTATCAAAAACGGCCGCAATGGTCCGAGGGCCGATGCAATAATGTTGAGTACAATTGCGACCACAACCATAACGGCATAGGGTCGAAGGTACTTGAGCAAACGCTTGAGCAGCTTGCTATCCACACCCTTTTGCTTGGTTTTGTCTTCTTTTTGTTTTGCCATACAGCCTTACGACGCATTGCACTCAAGTGAATTGCAGGGGGAACTCGATTCGTGCTCAGACTGTTGTAAGGCTCGTGACTAAAGTATAACTTGCCGGATTGACTGATTTTGTATACTCACACAAAGAACATTCGTACTATGACGAATCTTAGAATATCGTGGACACTTCTGTTGATGTTGTTCGCTGTCGGCTTTTCAACCACTGCGACGGCCGATCAAATTTCCTTTTCGCCAGCCAAGAGCTCTTTTGAAGTCGAAAACGGCAAGGCTACGGTGACATTAAACGCCAAGATCAAAGAAGGGTGGTACACATATAGTATCAAGGTATTCCAAGACGAGTATGGTATTGGACCTCAAGCAATAGAAATTCTGTTGGCCGACAATGATTCGTTTGTGCTAGATGGTAATCTTCGCGAGAGCAAGACTATCAAGAAGTATGATGAAGGTTTTGAGATGGACATTGAGATCCACAAGAAGTCCGCCTCATTCACATTTGATGTTGTTCCCACCAAGTCAGTTAAGCCCGGTTCATACACATTAAAGGCACTTGTGTACCGACAAATGTGTGATTCTGCTCGTTGTTTACCGCCAGAAGAAGACACTGTCTCGTTTGTGGTGAATGTTGCTGAAGCTACACAAGCGGTGGAAGCCGTGGACAACGCAGTAGGAAGTGACAGCCACGGAGCGCTAGAGTCGTCAGAAGAAACTGTTGCCGCTACTGGAGGAGAAACTGAAGGAGCCGAACCGTCTGTTTCGGTAGATAGAAGCACAGATGATGCAGAAGCTGCAGCATCGGGCGACGAAGTAGCAGATGAAGAAGATGAGTCGAATCTCGACTATTTCTTTGTTGCAATGTTGGCAGGCTTGCTCGCACTTACAACACCTTGTGTTTTCCCGATGATCCCAATTACGGTGTCGTTTTTCACAAAGCGCGCCGAGAAAGACGGCAACTCAGGGTTGCTTGATGCCGGGGTGTACAGTCTGGGCATCATCCTCACTTTTACCGCGCTAGGCGTTGTAATTGCATCCCTCTTTGGAGCCGATGCAGTGAGCGGCATGGCAACAAATCCCTGGATTAATCTCGGAATTGCAACTCTATTCATTGTGTTTGCACTCAACTTGTTTGGCGCTATTGAGATTCAGATTCCTACTGGGATCATGAATAAACTCAATCAGAAAAGCATGCAAGGAAAGGGATTGGGCGCTGTTTTGCTTATGGGGCTTACGTTTTCCCTTACGTCATTCACCTGCACCGTACCATTTGTAGGAGGTGCACTTTTTAATGCGAGCACCTCAGGAGACTTTATCAAGCCAATCGTTGGCATGTTGGGCTTCTCAACCGTGTTTGCCGCTCCATTTTTCTTATTGGCATTGTTCCCATCGTATCTGAACAAGCTTCCCAAGGCCGGCGGCTGGATGAACAACATTAAAGTAGTGATGGGCTTTTTAGAAGTCGCATTTGCTATGAAATTCATCTCAAATGCGGATATGGTCTGGTTTTGGGGCATCCTAAATCGCGAGCTTTTCCTAGCGATTTGGATTGGT
>JAUHYX010000196.1 GCA_030426285.1 bacterium | reverse complement strand
AGAATTTTTGAAAAGGACGGACGAATGCAAGAAAATGTAAGCGACGTTCAAGGCCAGGTTCTCGTGGTATCCCAATTCACCTTATATGGCAATTTGCGCAAAGGTACGCGCCCAAGTTTTACTCGTGCAGCTGCTCCCGAGCTAGCAGAAGAGTTGTATAATCAGTACATTTCAGAGTTGCAGGCGCTCGGCTTACCTGTTGCTACAGGTCGGTTTGGTGCAAATATGCAAGTCTCGTTTACAAATGATGGTCCCGTGACCTTGCTCCTCGAGCGCTGAGGTTCAGATTGCGCACTTTATGACGATACGTAAGCATATATGAGAGAGTACTTTTACACGATAAATGCTCGTGGACAAATGTTCATAGACGGTAGTGAGCTTGCTGACCCAGGTTACCGCTCGTTTTTCACCAAGCATATTCGTCCCAACGACACAGGAACGCATCCTGAGTATGCTTGGGTGTCCGAGTGTGCTGGCGAGATGAACTACTTGCGCGCTGCAGATACGCCGGTTGTGTTTACAGAACTCAAAGAAGATGAGTTGTTTTATGCACCATTTCTGTCCTTGACATTTGACCCAACATTGTTGCGCTCCGATAGTGAAGGTACCCTCTACTATCCGCATGAGACGCTCGGTTTGTGCCGTGTAGGCCCGCAGCCAATGCGAGAACTCTCAGCAAAAGTTCGCACATGGGGGCCTTGGTATGCAGTTGAGCATCGAGGAATTGTACATGTTGTAGAGCCAATCGATACTCCAGATAGACTGCGCTTGCTGCGGCCCAAAACGAACAACATTTGCTTTGGATGCGGTCAGGATGCAGAAGTTGGTTTGGCATTGAGTTTTTTGCACGACTCGGATAATGGCTCCGTTCAGTCGTGGCTTACACCGCCAGCATTGATGCAGGGACGACAAGGTTGGATGCACGGAGGATTTGTGGCTCTCTTGCTCGACGAAATCATGGGCAAGGCTCTTTCTGCCAATAGTATGGGCGGTGCGCCAACAGCTGGTCTCAATGTGCGGTTTCGTTCACCTGTTGTGATTCCTGGCACTATTCGGCTCAGTGCTCGAATTGCATCGATTGACGGACGCAAACGCTTTGTAAAAGGTGCGATTCACAGGTGGGAGAGCGACGTCGCTACAACCTTGTTGGCGGAATCAGAAGGTGTGTTTGTCAAGCCACGACACACGCAATCCATGTAGTGCGCCATACTTATAGGTTTCATAACAATCGCGACGGTTGTAAATTGTCGTGATTAGTCACACTTCGGAACCACTTTGAATTCACAGCTTCCAGATTCTACAAAAAAGCGGCTCGTTTTGGTCGGCCCTGCTTACCCGTACCGCGGTGGCAATGCCTTGTTTATGTCGCACCTTCACGAGGCTCTACAAGAATCCTTTGATATCCTTCATGTGAATTACTCCACATTGTACCCTTCGTTGCTCTTTCCAGGTTCAACCCAATTGGATGAAAGCAAGAGCAAGACTCTAGTTGTAGAGAGTGAGCGACTCATCAATTCCGCCAATCCATTTTCTTGGAAAAGCGTGGGCAATCGAATAGTACAATGGCAGCCAGATTTGGTGGTATTTGATTGGTGGCAACCCTACTTCGGTCTGTGCCACCGCACTATTGCCAGCGTTCTGCAACGAAACAACATTCCGATATTGACCATTACCGAAAATGTGATTTCACACGAGGCGCGTGGAATCGACAGGTGGCTCACGTCACACGGCTTGAAACATGCAGATGCATTCCTTGCGCTGAGTTCTCTTGTTGAACAAGATTTAAAGCCATATCAATCGGCGCGTAAAGTGTATCGTTCTGAACTACCAATCTATTCGTTTTACGATTCCGATGACGTTGAGTTTGGTGGGAAGACACCTGTCTCACGTCGCGAAGAACTCGGCCTAATCGATACTGATGAAGTGTTGTTGTTTTTCGGATATGTGCGCAAATACAAGGGGCTCGATGTACTCTTAGAAGCAATGCCGCACATTGTTGCACAACGTCCAAATGCAAAGCTACTTATCGTTGGTGAGTTTTACGATTCAGAAAGCAAGTACAGAGAGCTCATCAAACAACATGGCCTTGAACACAATACCGTTGTCGTTAGCGAATTTGTACCCAATGAAGAAGTTGGCTTGTATTATTCGATGGCTGATACAGTGGTATTGCCGTACAAAGAAGCCACTCAGAGCGGCATTTTGAATATCGCATATGCATTTGCAAAACCAGTTGTTGTGACAGATGTTGGCGGACTCAAAGAATTCGTGGACGACCGAACAGGTGTAGTTGTGCCGCCAGAAAACCCACAGGCTTTGGCAGAAGCTGTTTCAGAGATATTGCCCAAAGCTAAAGCTGGCGAATATCGTCAAGGTGTAGTTGAGCGTGCTGGCGAAAACGGATTTGCCAACATTGCAGAATTGTTCGAAACTATTGTTGAAGAACTTACATGATACTCAAGAAAGACTGTACTCATTTTCCCGGTGACCGCCCTTGTGCGTTTCACAAAAAAACGGGTGTACATTGTCCAGAATGTACGCATTATACACCTGTTGGAACCCGCATACTCGTTGTAAAGTTAGATGCCCTCGGTGACGTGTTGCGAACAACGTGTATATTGCCTGCAATTAAACGAAAGTATCCCGATGCTCAGATTACCTGGTTGACGAAAAACAATGCCGTAGAGTTGTTCAGGAATAACCCATTTGTTCACCGCGTACAGGCAGTAGAACACCCAGCTGCTCTAGCGATGTTACATGCTGAACATTTTGATGTGATACTTCAACCCGATGCATCCACATTTTCTGCCTCACTAGCCACATTGGCTTCAGCAGATATCCGTTTCGGCTATTCGCTCAATACGAACGGTACAATCGCTCCGCACAATAGTGATGCGGCCTCTTGGTTGGAACACGGTGCATTTGACGACTTAAAACAAGCAAATACTCATACGTATCAGCATTGGATTTACAACATTCTCGAATTGCCTGCTCCAACTGATGAGATTCAATTGTACTTGACTGACGAAGAAAAAGAACAGACCGCTTTTTTTCATTCTCGACATGAATTGAAAAAGTATGACTCTATTGTTGGATTAAACACTGGTGCAGGAGGGCGTTGGAAATACAAGAAGTGGACAGCGCCGCATTACGAGGAACTTATTGATGAATTGCTGAGACGCAACATCGGGGTGGTACTATTTGGCGGACCATAAGAAAAAGAACGCAACGAACAGTTGGCAAAGTTAACAGGTGTAATTGATTCTGGAACTGATAACTCGCTGAGAACGTTTTTTGCTTTGCTTGACGTCTGCGATGTGCTCGTAACTGGTGATACGATGGCTTTGCACGCGATTACTGCACTGGGCAAGCCTTCGGTCGCTTTGTTTGGTCCAACCTCGATTCACGAGATAGAAACATATAATCGCATACAAAAAATTGCGCCTGATATGGATTGTCTGTGTTGTTATCTCATGGATTGTGATAAACCTGTGAAGTGTATGGAAAACATTCAAGTTGACGATGTACTGCAGGCACTTAGCAACATTGGTGTCTTGTAGGAGCAGTCAACCGAATGAGCAACACGTCAGTTAAAACACCTCACACTGGTGCGCAGGATATAAGTACTCCCAAATGGTTCGTGGCTATTGCGGCATTGATTTCCGCACTTTTGGCCTATTCCAATTTCCTAATATGGAATGAGAATCGTCTTGGTTCACAACTCAATGATCCAGTATTGCAGATGTTCGCGCCGGTAGATTTGTCGGTCCCAATTTTTGTTGTCATCTACGGATCAATTGCACTGTTTTTTGTAGCAGCAAAGTCCAATTTTAAGTGGATTCTGTGGCGCGGGATACTCAGCTACACAGTGTTGGTGTTGTTGAGAATGGCTTGCATGTGGGTGACACCACTCGCTGCACCGAGTACAGCAATTGTTCTTGTTGACCCACTTGCCGCTGCGTTTACAACTGATGCACCGATGATGAACGACCTGTTTTTCAGTGGGCACACAGCCACATTGTTCTTGCTAACCCTCTTGGTTCCGCACCGCTGGAAGCTACTCTTTGGGGCGTCTACACTCTTTACTGCCATCAGTGTCTTAGCTCAACATGTGCACTACACAGTTGATGTTGTAGTAGCTCTTTTTGCATCGTCTTTCGCCTTTGCAATTGGTACGGCGCTTAGCCGTTTGCTAGCGCAAAAAACTGCTTCTGCGAAGAGCTAGAATCCTTGTATATTTGCAATTGTTTGTTCGGGACGTAGCGCAGCCAGGTAGCGCACCACTTTGGGGTAGTGGAGGTCGTGGGTTCAAATCCCGCCGTTCCGACTACTGAGTGCCGATTCGAGACACGAGCCGGCAGGCGTATATGAGACAGGAGGAGAACATGTACAGAATACTCACATTTGCAATTGTGTGTGCCGGATTCCTGATGTTCGCCTGTGCTGAAACAAATTCACAGCAAAGAGTGACACAATCTCAAAATGAGGATAATATGCACGCAACTGACACGGCGTACTTAGGAGCAGGATGTTTTTGGTGTGTAGAAGCAGTTTTTGATGAATTGAAAGGTGTGGTCAGTGTTGAGTCGGGGTACATGGGTGGCCACATCGACAACCCAACGTATGAGCAAGTGTGTGCGGGTAACACCGGACATGCAGAAATTGCTAGAGTACAATTTGACAGCAGTGTCATTTCATTCGAAGAAATCCTCGAAGTGTTCTGGAATGTTCATGACCCAACAACCCTCAATCGCCAGGGAAATGATGTTGGTACACAGTACCGGTCCGTGGTGTTCTACGACAACGAACAACAGCAGAACACCGCCACAGCATACAAGGCGCAGCTCGATGCATCTGGTGTGTTTGCCGATCCAATCGTGACAGAGATTTCACCCGCAAGTACCTTTCACATAGCAGAAGATTATCACCAAGAATATTTCGCACAAAACCCAACCAATGGGTATTGTTCATTTGTTGTGCGACCAAAAGTTGAGAAGTTTAGAAAACAGTTTAAAGATAGGTTGAAGTAAGATGAAGTACAGGGTAGAGAAGGACTTTTTAGGTGACCGGCAAATCAGTAATGACTGCTATTACGGCATTCAGACCCTGCGAGCTGTTGAGAACTTCCACATAACTGGCAATCCAATCAGTCAGTACCCCCACATGGTTCGCGCCCTTGCAGCAGTGAAGATGGCTGCTGCAAAAGCAAATTGTGAACTCGGTGTCTTGGAGCCGCATATTGCTGAAGCAATTATTGCGGCTGGAGAAGAAATTCGCAATGACAACTACCACGAACAGTTTGTGGTTGACCAGATCCAAGGTGGAGCTGGAACATCTACGAATATGAATGCCAATGAGGTGATGGCCAATCTAGCATTGGAACAATTGGGGTACACAAAGGGCAAGTATGATATCGTACACCCCAACAATCACGTGAACTGTTCCCAGTCTACCAACGATGTATACCCAACTGCGTTTCGCTTAGCGCTGATGTCATTGGTGGAAGAATTGTTGGAAGCATTGGATAGACTTCAAGATGCATTCTCAGAAAGAGGCGCAGCCTTCAAGGACGTGCTCAAGATGGGACGAACGCAATTGCAAGATGCAGTTCCTATGAGTCTAGGCGATGAATTCGAGTCGTGGGGAGCAACGGTTCGCGAAGACATGCGTCAACTTGAAAATTCCCTGGATTTGCTCTGCGAGGTCAATCTAGGAGCCACGGCAATTGGCACGCGCGTAAATGCACCCGATGGATATGCACCCATGGCGGTTGATGCACTTTGCGAGATAACAGGACGCCCGCTTCGCCTGGCCGAAAACCTTATTGAGGCAACGTGGGACACAGGCGCATATGTGCAATTGTCAGCGGTGCTGAAGCGCATAGCTATCAAAGTTTCCAAAATTTGCAATGACCTGCGATTGTTAAGCTCTGGACCTCGCGCCGGACTCAACGAAATCAATTTGCCGCGAATGCAGCCCGGTTCTTCGATCATGCCCGGCAAGGTGAATCCGGTTATACCTGAAGTGGTTAATCAAGTATGCTTTCTCGTGATTGGCAATGATGTAACCCTGTCCTTTGCCTCAGAAGCTGGCCAACTGCAGCTGAATGTGATGGAGCCAGTTATGGCACATACGCTGTTTCAATCGATCAAAGTTATGACAAGAGCATTTTCTACGCTCGAAAGCAAGTGTGTGCGCGGCATTACCGCAAATCGTGAACAGGCTTATGATCATGTTCATAATTCGGTTGGCATTGTTACGTATCTATCGCCGGTTTTGGGATACGAAGTGTGTTCGGAAGTAGCAAAAGAAGTGATGGCTACTGGAAAAACAGTTCGTGAGGTAGTACTGGAGCGCCAGTTGATTCCTGAAGAGAAGCTCGACAAGATTTTAAGCACCGAAAACCTTACAAATCCCACATATATTTCATAAGCGCGATACAAAAGTTGTCAGAAAATGACATTTGTCAGCTGTTTGTATTCCATTGTAGATTAAGTTGCACTCGTTCCAATAGAGGGAGGTGACCCTCGACGTTCCGGGGTATGTGCTGCATTAGTTTATTTTTTAGCAGCATTATGGAGTATCAGCATGAAGAAAGTTTTAC
>JAUHYX010000195.1 GCA_030426285.1 bacterium | reverse complement strand
GTGAAGAGCGAGAAATCATGAATGAGATGGTTGAATATACAACAGACTTCATGCCGCAAGACAAACCGCGCTATCTCATGGGTGTTGGCACGCCGCGCAACATTTTGGAATCTATTGAGCGCGGAATTGATATGTTTGACTGTGTAATGCCAACCCGGAATGCCCGCAATGGCCAGTTGTTTACTACCGAAGGCAAGATCAATATTCGCAATGCAAAGTTTGAAAAGGATGACACGCCGATCGACCGAGGCCTAGCTGACTATGCCTCATCGCAATTTTCACGTGGGTATCTGCGTCATCTCTTGCGTTGCGGGGAAATATTTGGATTGCAGTTGGCCTCCATTCACAACATTAATTTTTACCTTTGGCTTACAAAAACAGCCCGACAAAAAATAATTAGTGGTGACTTTGCAACCTGGAAGTCAGAGTTTTTAGCCCGAACAGGGTATTAGGCTTCACTATTCGGCTGACCAATTCGTCAGATCTACATTAACGTTTTGATTACACTGGAGTTCAAATGAGTTTCTTTCCTTTACTAGCAGCTGCTCAACCTGGAGCAAACCAAGGCGACGGCATGATGTCGATGTTGATCATGTTTGGCGGTGTTATTCTCGTGTTTTATTTCATGATCATTCGCCCGCAAAAGAAACGTCAGAAAGAATTTCAATCTAAGCTCGAATCGTTGAAGAAGGGCGATTCTGTGGTGATGTCTAATGGTATCCACGGGAAAATAACCGATATAGAAGATACGACAGCAACAGTGCAGATTGCCGACAATGTAAAAGTAAAAGTTGAGAAGTACTCTTTGACAACTATGGATACTGCTGGGCGTCAACAGTAGAACTCAAAAGGGAACAACACTGTGGGATTTACATTTAACTCCGTAGAAGAAGCGGTAGAAGAAATCAAAAATGGTCGCATGATCATTGTCGTAGATGATGAAGATCGCGAGAATGAAGGCGACATTATTTGTTCTGCCGAGTTGTGTACGCCGGAAATGGTGAACTTCATGGCCACACATGCTCGTGGACTCGTATGTGTAAGTGTTTCACGCTCGAGGGCGATTGAGCTGGAACTGCAAAATATGGTGAAGTCTAATACAGCGCTACACGGAACGAAGTTCACAGAGAGTGTTGACTATATCCATGACACAACCACAGGAATTAGTGCGAGTGACCGTGCAAAAACCATTCGCGCCTTGGCTGACCCGAGCGTTCAACCTTCAGATTTGGCTCGTCCAGGACACATCTTTCCTTTAGTTGCGGCCGAAGAAGGCGTGTTGCGGCGCGCGGGGCATACTGAAGCAACAGTAGATTTGATGCGTCTTGCCGGCCTTCATCCGGCTGGCGTGTTGTGTGAAATCATGAAGGGTGACGGTGAGATGGCTCGAGTTCCAGAATTGATGGAATTCGCAAAAGAGCACGATATGAAGATTATCACCGTTCAAGAGCTCATTGCATATCGTTTGGCGTCAGAGAAATTGGTACGAAGAGCAGCTGAGGCTCAGTTGCCAACAGAATGGGGAACATTTAATATTATCGCCTATCAGAATAACCTCGATGGTAAAGAGCATATTGCTCTCACAATGGGCGATATTTCAGATGGTGAACCGGTATTGTTGCGCGTTCACAGCGAGTGTCTTACAGGTGATATTTTCCACAGCATGCGCTGTGATTGCGGCGATCAGCTCGATGCAGCCCTAAAAATGATTGCCGAAGAAAAACGCGGTGTGCTCTTGTACATGCGACAAGAGGGACGCGGCATTGGACTCGTGAACAAGCTGCGCGCATATCAGTTGCAGGACAAAGGGCTCGACACTGTAGAAGCCAATGAAAAGCTAGGTTTCAAGCCCGACGAGCGAGATTACGGTATCGGGGCTCAGATTCTCGTTGACTTGGGAATCAGTAAAATGAAACTGATGACCAACAATATTCGCAAACGTGTTGGCTTATCTAGTTTCGGACTAGAAGTCGTAGAGCGTGTGCCAATTGAAACCACTCCGAACTCGCACAATGAAAAGTATCTCGAGACCAAGCGCAGCAAAATGGGACATCTGCTGAACTTGTAAAATCAAAATTAAAAATGTTAATTACGGCACAGTGGCCGCTCTCCAAAGGAGCGGCCATATATGTTATATAGGTGGAAGAATTATGGCAGTTACATACCTTACAAAAGAAAAACTACAAGAGCTAGAAGCTGAGCTTAATGAGCTCAAGACCAAAGGTCGCGCTGAAATGGCTCGCAAAATCTCTGAGGCTGCGTCTCACGGAGACCTTCGTGAAAATGGTGACTACGATGCGGCCAAAGAAGAGCAAGGAATGCTCGAATTAAAAATTCATAAGATTGAAAAGACCTTGGCCAATGCTCGCACAATTAATCCAGACGACTTTCCAGAAGGCGAGGCAAACATCCTTTCTAATGTGACTGTGTTTAACCGCAAATCCAAGAAAGAAGTTACGTACATCTTGGTCTCAGCCGAAGAAGCGGACTTTGAACAAAACAAATTGGCAATCTCAAGCCCTATTGGCAAAGCGTTGAAAGGGCATAAGGAAGGAGATGTTGTAGAGGCCAGAGTTCCAGCGGGAGTTATCGAGCTAGAAATCAGAAAAATTTGGCGCTAGATAAACCTTTTTCGAATGCATGCGTCAAATCATTCAGAGTGTTCAACAACGTTGAATTGGTAGTGAGATGGATTTGGTGCTCAATCACGCAGACGATCAAGAAATAGTAAAGGCATTTGCTGCAGGCGATACTGACGCTGCGGCACATGCCTTTGTTCGTAAATACCAGTCATTTGTGTTTGCAACAGCATTGCGATATTTAAAACACTCCGACGATGCCGAAGATGCTGCGCAAGAGTCGTTTATAAAAGCGATTCGAGCCTTGCCCAGGTTTAGGGGAGAAAGCAGTTTGTCAACCTGGCTGTATCGCATAACCGTTAATGTTTGTAAGGGAGTGCTTCGCAAACGAAAATTACGGACCATGGTTGGATTGGAGAGCGTTGCTCCGTTTGCAACCTCAACGACTCCTGGTCCTGACCGGCTCACAGAGTCCAACGACTTTGAGGCGCGGTTTGAAGTACTGCTGTCGACTCTGCCTCCAAAACAACGAGAAACCTTTGTGTTGCGGTACTACGAGCAGTTTTCATACGAGGAGATTTCCGCTATGTTGGGCACCTCTGTGGGTGGACTCAAGGCTAACTATCACCAAGCTGCCAAAAAACTTGCAGCTGCATTGGAGGGTGAACATGGAGCATGAAGTTGTTTCGCGCGAGTTTGTTCAAAATAACCTGTTCGACTACATAAATGGCAATGTAGATGAGTCTACTGCTGCGCTTGTTAATCAAGGGTTACAAGCGTATCCAGACGTACAAAAAGAATATGAAAGCATGCAGCGCTTGAATATTGAGTTGCATGATGACAAACAGGCTTACTCGCAGTTCATGAAACGCCGTTCGATTAACATTCAACCAAAAGTGGTTGGCCATGTTCAGGCGCAAAAACACTCATTGAGAACCGCCGTTGGAATTGCAACAGCTGTCACTTCAGTTGTTGCAGCCGTGTGGTTGTTGGGTGAGGGTGTTTTGAATACCACCTCAAAACACACATTGGTTGAAGCGCTGCCCATGCCACGCGATCTTGTGATGATAACAGAGGCGGAACTCGGCAACGTCTTACAAGCAGAAGAGATCGATCGATTGTCTTTGATAGAAAGTGACTTCACTGGCTACATCGAGACCGCCGTTGTTACCGACGTACAACAAAACAATCTACAAGACGAGATTGTTGAAACTGTGGGAGAAGAGGTACTTGCAGGTTCCATGTTTAGTGATAGACTGCAAGTGGAAGAAGAATTGCTGTCGACATTCAGTGAACAAGAAATACAAGAATTGCTTGTGCAGTTGGATCAAGAGTTTTGGGGAGGAGAGTAAGATGAAGAAGTTAACCTTTATTGCATTGTTTTTGCTTGTCGGGAGCTTGTCAGTTCAATTTGGCAGTGCGCAAGAGCATTCTGATCACGCCAGACGAAAAATCGAGCAATTCAAGAAAATGAAAATGATTGAAGTGCTTGACATGGAAACAGCAGTCGCAGAGCGCTTTTTTATCGTGTACAACGATGGACAAAGGTCTTTGGATCAGGCCCGTGAATCGTTGCGCGAAGCAGTGCGGACTCTCCATGAATTGATAGACACCGACTCTGCTACTGAAGCGCAAATAACCGCGGCAACTGACCGTGTTATCAAAGCGCACCATGCGGTTGAAGAAGCTCGCGCCACAATGACTAAAAATATTCGAGAAGTACTCTCGGCGCGACAATTTGCTTCTTATGTCATTCTCGAGGCGCGTTTTTGGGATGAAGTGAAGCAAAGACTTGAGCAAATGCGCGATCGGCGAGGGCGTCGTTCTCGCAGATAAAAAAAGCTTTCTATCCATACGACCTGCGCCGCACAGATAGAAAGCTGTTATGAGAGGCTATTTGTTCTGATTCGTTCTTTATTCAACTACAATGGTATGCCGCACTTGAGTGCCATTCGCTAATGAAACCAAAATTGCGTACGTACCTGCTGCTAGGGGTTGCACCGAAATTGTTGCTGTGTGCTGATCACCAATAGTCTGCGCAACCACTTTTTGTCCCGCAACATCGAATATTTCCACAGATTGCATCGCATAGTTGTTGCTCTCAATACGTAGCTCAGATGTTGCAGGCGTCGGGTACATAGTCATGCCGATATTCACCAAGTCCTGAACGCTAGACGTAGGAGAAATATTCCAAGCTGTGACACGCTGTGCATCGATGCCACCAGCTCTAGTGAATGGTCCGCCCAAGTACATTTTCGAGCCGATCGGCTCCATGGTAAACGGAACGCTATTGAGGCCTGTACCGATAACTTCCCAGTCGCTTGATTCGAAATTGTACCGTGCAAAGCTTGCCAAAGCGGGTTGGTTCTCATATTGGAACATACCGCCAATGTATAAAGCTCCATCAGTTCTGTGCCCACAGAATACGCCATTTACACCAAGGAAAACACCGGAGATCTGATCACCAATAGGTTCCCATTGAGCTCCAGTCATTTGTGCTGTGTAGTTGAGTACTGTGCCAGTTGTAGTTCCGCGGAAGAAGCCGACAATTTCTAAGGTTTCGTCACCAACAAAAACGTCACTTACGGCGCCATCGAGCTGTTCACCCTCGGCATACCACTCTTTGCCGGCATAACGAGCGAGGTAACGCAACGTGTCACCCATAACCGTCGTTGTGTAGAAATCTCCAGCAACGATAAGATCGTCACCGTCGATAGCAATAGATGCCACTGCTGTCAAGGCCTGGTTCCAACCATTGTCGCCCGTACCAGGTGCGATTGGTGTAAATGTATTGGTTTCAGGATCGAACATTGCAATGTTGTCAGCTCCTTCAACGCCGTCCACCGAAAACGTTCCACCGAGGAGCAATTGCCCTCTAAATGGCTGTATTGTCGCTACTTGTCCTGTTAACATCTCACCCATATACTCCCATGCAGCGCCATTCCACACGGCAATTGAAGTACCGGCCATAAAATTGCCGGTTGCCCACAGGTTGTTCTCATCGGCGTACAGCGCCAGTACGGTGCCGTCGAGTCCTTCTCCAAGTGCACTCCACATTCCAGTTTCTTGATCAAAGGAGGCAATATTGTACATCGAAGAATTGCTCATAACATTGAATTGACCACCAACAATAATGTTGTTGTCGTACTCTGCAATAGCAGCTACAAAAACATTGAAGTTTGGCAGATCTGCATCTCCTAAAGGCGTGCCGACTGCTGCCCACTCGTTGTCTTTAAAAGAAGCTAAGAAAGGAGCTGTTTGATCGGCAGCTTGACTAAACAAACCAGCCACAGCAACTCCACCTTGATAAGCGGCAACCCTGGTTGCAATCCCTCGCGTGCCCAGACTGAGTGGTGACCATTCGCCGGCGGCATTTCTTGAACCCACGAATTGAAAGTCATCGTTAGCTATGTTGCCCGCAACATACAATAGGTCATTGGCTACGGCTACATCGGAGTAAGCACCTTGCACTTCAGCACCAATATTTTCCCACGCACTTCCATCATACAATGCCAATGTCTGCAGTTCTGTGCCCTGACCATCAGCAGTGAATTGACCAAATGCAACGAGGTCGCTGTTCCATCTCAGGAGTTTCAATACCGGGCCGTTGAGACCATTGGCGTATTCCGACCATGATTCACCGTCATAACGAACGATGTTGTCAAACGTGTCGCCTTCGAGAAATCCGGTAAATTGGCCTGCAACCAGTACTCCATCACCATCAGGTACTATGGAACGACAGTGCCCTGAGAAATTTCCGTTTTGCAGCCGTCCTCCGAGAGCATTAAACTCAGTGCCATCATAGGATATGAGGCCATTGAAAAACACAAACCCACCAGATGGCTTGAAGTACGTTCCTTGAAAACGCCCGCCGATAAGAATTTCACCGTTATACGGAACAATTGCATTTACTTCTACAAATGCAACGCCACCATCCACTGCAGCCGGTTGCAAATCTATGCCAAGAGACTGCCATGATTCACCATCCCACAATGCAAGACCGGGTGCTTCAATGGTTCCAGTTGTGCTTTCATGAGCAATTTCAGTAAATGGACCTCCAACCAACAGCGAATCTCCAAACGAATACATGGTAGAAACTGTTGAG